>CAYMHX010000288.1:0-3026 GCA_964390325.1 uncultured Roseburia sp.
TCGTTGTATTAAAAGATGGTGTTATCATGCAGGTTGATTCTCCACAGAAATTATACAATGAGCCTAACAACTTATTCGTAGCAGGCTTTATCGGTTCTCCACAGATGAACTTCATCGATGCAACATGTAAGGTAGAAGGAAATAAAGTAACACTTGCTTTTGATAAGTCAACAGTAACACTTCCAGAAGCAAAAGCAAAGAAATTAATGAACTACAACGGTAAGAAAGTTGTTATGGGTATCAGACCGGAAGATATTAACGAAGCTACAACAGAAAAAGACGGTATCGTTGATGTAGAAATCACAGGATACGAATTATTAGGTTCAGAATCCTTATTATACTACTCAGTTGGCGGCACACAGATGACAGCAAAAGTTGATGCAAAATCTTCTGCTCGTCGTGGTTCTCGTATCAAATTAGCTCTTGACCCACAGATGATTCATGTATTTGATAAAGAAACAGAATTGACAATTACAAACTAATTCGATAGAATTATATAAGATTATTAACCAAACTGGGTACATATCTGTACCCAGTTTTTTATTCCATAGGAAAGAAATAGGTAACTATGAATTATGTTAGAAAAGGGGATAGTTTTATGATTTCAAGTCACAAAATTCAAATACTGATTGATGAGATGCGTGATATCTCCAAGACAGATATCATTGTTTATACACCAAAGGGAAAGGTAGCAGCTTATACTTGTGTAGCAGAGAAGAATATGGAAGAAGCAGTAATAGCATTTGCCGATTCCATGGCAGAGAGCCAGATGCTGGCAGGGTATTTTTTCTTTAAGGTGGAGATAGATGGTGAGTTAGAATATATTTTATTGACACATTCTTCTTCGGAGGAAGCTTATATGGTAGGAAAGCTTGCTGTATGTCAGATTCGCAATTTAGCATCGGCATATATGGAGCAGTTTGATAAGAATAATTTTATGCAGAATATTCTGCTTGGAAATCTGCTGGTTGTGGATATGTATAATAAAGCTCAAAAATTACATATTGAACAATCAGAGAGAGTGGTATATGTAATTGAAATCGAAAGAAAAAAAGATGCTTCGATGATAGAGATGGTTCGGAATTTATTTGTGACCAAAACCAGAGATTTTGTTACGGAATTAGATGAAAAAAGTATTATTTTGATAAAAGACTGCCGAGAAATGAGAAATGAGGAGGAACTCTATTCTTTGGCAAGTATGATGGTAGATAATTTACATACAGAAGCAATGGTAAGAGTGCGTGTAGGATATGGAAATCGTGTGCATAATTTGCAGGATATCGCTAAATCCTATCAGGAAGCGAAGATGGCATTGGAAGTTGGCCGTATTTTCTATGTAGAAAAGGAGATTATCAGTTATAGCGTATTAGGAATTGGCAGATTAATTTATCAGCTTCCAATGAGTCTTTGTGAAATGTTTATCAAAGAAGTGTTCGAGCATGGAATACCAAATGTATTTGATGAAGAAACAATAATAACCATTCAAAAATTCTTTGACAATAATCTGAATATTTCCGAAACGGCAAGACAGCTTTATGTACATCGTAATACATTAGTTTACCGTTTGGAACGTTTGGAAAAAATCATTGGATTGGATATCCGAAAATTTGAAGATGCGATGACCTTTAAAATTGCTTTGATGGTAATTGCACATATGGAATCGCAGAAAATAGAATAGTAAGAATGAAGGAAATAGTAATAGAGGTGAGAGAAATGGCAAAGTCATCTTATGATGCAGGGAATATATCGGTTTTGGAAGGATTAGAAGCTGTCCGAAAAAGACCGGGGATGTATATCGGAAGTGTTTCAAGAAAGGGTTTAAATCATTTGATTTATGAAATCGTGGATAATGCGGTGGATGAGCATTTAGCTGGTGCGTGTGATACGATTTTTGTTACATTAGAGGCGGATGGCTCATGTACGGTAGAAGATAATGGACGAGGCGTACCAGTCGGAATGCATGCAAAAGGTGTGTCTGCGGCACGTTTGGTTTATACAACCTTACATGCAGGAGGAAAATTTGACGATTCTGCATATAAAACCAGTGGTGGTTTACATGGTGTGGGTTCTTCGGTAGTAAATGCACTTTCGACTTATATGGATGTACAGATTAGCAGAGAAGGGTATGTACACCATGACAGGTACGAAAGAGGAGTGCCTGTGATTGAATTGGAGGAGGGACTTCTTCCGAAAATTGCAAAAACAAGAAAAACAGGTACAAAAGTAAATTTTTTACCAGACCCTGAGATTTTTGAAAAAACCCGATTTAAAGAAGAAGAAGTAAAAAGCCGTATGCATGAAACGGCATATTTAAATCCAAAACTGACAATTATCTATGAGGACCGTCGCGGAGATGAGGTAGAACATATTGAATATCACGAAGAAGAAGGAATTAAGGGCTTTGTAAAGGATATTAATAAAAATCATGAAACGCTGCACGATGTAGTTCACTTTAAGGGAGTGAGTGAGGGAATTGAGATTGAAGCAGCTTTTCAGTATACAAATGAGTTTCATGAGAATATTTTAGGATTCTGTAATAATATTTTTAATGCAGAAGGCGGTGCCCATATTACAGGATTTAAGACTGTATTTACAACAGTAATTAATAATTATGCAAGAGAAATTGGGATTTTAAAGGAAAAGGATGCAAATTTCACAGGAACAGATGTTCGCAATGGAATGACGGCTGTTATTTCAGTTAAGCATCCGGACCCAAGATTTGAGGGACAGACAAAAACAAAGTTAGACAATCAGGATGCGTCTCGTGCGACAGCAAAAGTAACAGGAGATGAAATCCAGCTTTTCTTTGATAAGAATTTAGAAACCTTAAAAACGGTCATTTCTTGTGCAGAAAAAGCAGCAAAAATTCGCAAATCGGAAGAAAAAGCAAAGACCAATCTTTTGACAAAACAGAAGTTTTCGTTTGACTCCAATGGAAAACTGGCAAACTGTGAAAGCAGAGACCCGTCTATTTGTGAAATTTTTATCGTAGAGGGTGATTCTGCGGGAGGTTCTGCAAAAACAGC
>CAYMHX010000289.1:0-2968 GCA_964390325.1 uncultured Roseburia sp.
ACTTTTTCCAAGACTTTCAAAATAGACCTCAACACCTTTGGATTTCAGTGTACTTATTAAATCAGCCGCCATATCGTGACGGGCAAATCTTGAAGGATTTTTAATTACAATCAAATCTATTTGACTGGGAACACCCTCAATTCTTTTTGCAATTTCTTTATCATCTATTTTGATTACTTCAACACCACATTTAAGCAGCATTTCAGAAAAGCCTTTTCTGGACAGTTTTGTTCCTGTGCTTGAATCAGAATACAAACCACAAAATTCCCAATCCTCATGGCTTTCAATGAATTGCTGGTAATATAATTTTGTGTTTCAAGTGAAGTAGATTGAGCGTCCTTTTTGGTACTTACACGTGCGTATGCAACAACTCGCAGCTTTTTAGCCATTTCTTCATCTCCTAAAAGTGTTCTTTGTTCCATTTTACCATTCCTTTCTTTTAGAGTCTATACACTATTGGTTTAGGTATGAAATTGTTCTTTAGTTTTGTATCTCCTTTCTTTCTCCAGGGTATCTCGATAGCATTTCCACTAGAAATGTACCAAGTACGAATTATGTTATATTTTATCGTTTTGCATTGATGAATATAAATTTTGCAGGTTTTAGGGTAAGACCAGTATTAGTTATATTTCCTTAGCAAAAATCTAATATATAGGGTAACTAAAAAAGGATTTTGTGAATCCAAAGCAATCACAACAGATTTTACGAAAGGAAGAAAAAACTATGAAACTTACGAAAGAAACTATTGAAACCTTAGTGAATGAGATTGTTGAATATCTCGAAAAGAATGATATGCTTCAGGACATTTGCATTTACTTTAACAACAAAAGGATTTGCTTCGGCAGCCAGTGGAATCAAGAAAAACAAATATTTCTACCGCTCAAAAAAGTAGAAGAAAATGTAAACCCATTCCATTATTTTAAGTATGCCAACGCAAGGCACATTATTAGTATGTCATTTGAAGGTGGGCTGTATCATCTGTTAAATGATGGTATGGATAAAGAAGAATCATTCTCTGCATTGTTTGATAAGTATGGTCTGTATTATGAATTAGGTAATGCGTGGAACTTATCTGTATATCCTGTGTCTGAATCACTTTATGAAGAAATAGAATATACTTCCTATGAAGAACCGCAGGAACCAGAACATATCTATCTCAATAAAGAAGATGTTCCAGAAGAACTGAAAAAAGTAATGACAATTTGGTACTCCCTCAGTGCTACTGTTGGAGATAAAGGAACCTGTGTACTTGGAGCAGGTTTTAACTTTACCTACAAAGGAAAATTATATTTTCTATCGTCTTGTAGTCCGTTTCAGGGTTCTTTGTCTTGGGAGAAGTATAAAGATGTTATTCAGACAATACTGGAATTGATTGGAGCAACCAACATCACATACGATTACGGAAGAATGGATTAGATACTTTAAGCAGCTTATCAAATATCTGTTGTAACAAGACCTCCGCTTGTGGCGGGGGTTCTTTTGTGTACTTAAAAACCCTAATCAAGCACTAAGGCTCAACTAGGGTTCATTATTAAAATTCATATTGCTTTTTCAATTTTTTCAAAATATGTACGATAACCTCAATCGTCCAACCATTTCCTAATGCTTTTTCTAAATTAGAAGTAGTCATATTGCATACATAGGAGTATGGAACGGTTTGGGCTTTTGCAAGCTCTAGCCTTGTCAATACACGTATATATGAACCAAATTCTACATAACCACAACAAGGTGTACGATTTTGAGAAGTAGTTACACAAGCTATCTTTGTTGCATTGGTAGCATTTTTTGTTTTAAATCGTCCTTTAGAATCTCCATGAATCATTTTTTCACGATAAGGCATTTTAGCACAACAAGATTCTTTGAGCATTTTATGAATCTCGTCTACAAATTCTTCCTTAGTAAGTGTAGCACGGATTTGTTTTAACTCATTATATGCCCATAAATTCTTATTATAGATTGTGTCTACTTCCGTTGCAGTTAAAATTATGGGTATAGTATCTCCCTCATATTTTTGTGCGTATAATAATTTCTCTACTCGCTTGATAGTTGTAATTTTGTAATTCTGAAAATCAATCCCTAAATCTTTAGGAAAGTTTACATTTGGAATGTTTGTCCAATATAAACGCTCTCTATTTTGATAGGAAACCAAATTACTATTTATGAGGATAGCTCTCTTGTGTAGGAAGCTATTTAAAATTTCTTTGCTTTCTTTTGTCATAGAAGCCACATTCTCCAATAAATAAAATTTTGGATTGACTTCATGGAGAATACGATAAAATTCATAGAACAATTTTGATTGTTGTCCTTCAAGTCCATAATTTACTTTTCCATGAGAGTAATATGCAGCGCTGGAAAAATTGGTGCATGGGGAACCCGCCAAAATTAAATCAATATCTCCCTCAAACACAAGATTGCTATGATTATATGAAAATTTGATTACATCTCCATTCGCAAGAATTTGACATTTCTGCTTTTGAAATTCTTCAATTTCATCTTTTGTCCAACATTTTTTTCCTTTGTGATTTTTCAAAGAATCAATTAAGGTTCGTTTGCAATTAGAATATAATTTTTTGCTACGTTTTACATAATGAAGCAATTCCACATTTCCAACCATTAACGTATTTGGATAATTGGCTTGTGTAACTTTCACTACGGATTTTTCAATTTCACTCGCAATGTAGGTATTTACTTTGATGCTGGCACGATTTAAGGCAATATGACCACAAGACATACCATCAAAAAGTGATAACACATTTAATCCTTTTTCTCTTTTAATCATTAAAAACCTCGTTCTTTCTCTCCCCAAAAGGGGGCAATTCGTAAAAAAGGGTGCAAGAAATAAACCTCAAGAACCTTTGCTCTTGAAATTTAAAAATTTGTATTAAGTTGTTTTTGGGATTTGCTAGGGTAAGAAATGGGGGTGGTAGCACGAAGTCCTAACCCTTATTCAAACGATATGAATTTAGCG
>CAYMHX010000290.1:0-2923 GCA_964390325.1 uncultured Roseburia sp.
TAATGCGTGAAGAAGAAGCAGAACAATTGTCACGTCATTTCCGCTCTAAGGTGGAAGAAGCAAGACGTCGTGCAAAAGACAGTGGTGGTATGGTTTCTTTTTATCAAGTGATGAAAGAAACATTGGATTATAGAAAATGGTTTGAGTTTCAGTTATTTTATCAAAAAAGTGGAGAACGCCAAAAAGAATTGACAAATAGTGTTTTTGGAACATTTAGTGGTGGCGAGAAAGCGATGTCAATGTATGTACCTTTATTTTCTGCGGTTGTGGCAAAATATCAGGGTGGCAATGCAGATGCTCCTCGTTTGATTTCATTGGATGAGGCGTTTGCAGGTGTTGATAATCGAAATATCCGCGATATGTTCCGTCTGATGATGGAATTTCAGTTTGATTTTATTATCAATTCGCAGGTATTATGGGGCGACTGCGATACATTGGATGCCTTGGCAATTTATCAGTTGATTCGTCCGGAAAATGCAAAATTTGTGACGGTTATGAGTTATTTGTGGAATGGAAAAATAAAGGAGATGTTAGAGAGTGAACAGGAAGTGGAGCGAAGAACATTCCAATATGTATGACCGAAAAAAATTAGAAAAAGATTGTATACAATTTTTAAAAGAACAGAAGGTATTTGACAAAATTTTGAACGGTTTTCGGGAAAAATACAAATCCTATGGGAGTTTTTCAGGAACTGTTAAGATTTCTTCTTTATCAGAAGTGGATAGGGAAGCATTAGAGGGATTTTTTGGACGGAGTTATCATGGGCAAAAAAGCATTTCATTATCTGCTGAAAAATTTGAAAAAGCATTGAAAGACAGCCGATTTTCTATTTTTTCCGGAAAAGAAGTACTGGAACTGTATTTTGAAGAAACTATGACCGGAAGAAAAGAGGAACAAGAAGAAGAAAATAAAAAATGGATGCAGATGCTGGCAGAAATGAGAAATTGCTGTACCGATGCGTTGGCAGAGGCTTGGATTGATACATTAGAAGCGACACAGAGCAGTTCCTATATTTATTTAAAAAGATGTTATAGAGAATCGAATTTTAATATAGAAGAAGTAAAAAAAATGATTCGGTTGGGCATCGCTATTATAAATCAATTCCCGTATCGAACAAATTCGTCAGAATACTTAGCTGTTTTTGCAGCCATGATGACTGGAAATCCGCATGCTTTTGATGAGGGTACAAAAGAAGGACAGTTTTTGGATAGTTTGATATCTTGGGATTTAGAAAAAAGGAAAAGATTAGAAACAGCTCCAAATCCATATTTTTCTTTTGAAAAGCAGAGAAAGGGTCTTGCAGTTGGAATTTTACGCGATGATATTTCTAATTATGTGATGATTTCAGGCATTCGGACGAAAAAAAAGAATGGAAAAATTCATTTAGGAATAGAAGGATTTTTCAACGAGGGGGAACCGGTTCAGGTTTCACTGTCTGTTTTGGCAGAGTGGGAATCAGTAGAGTGTCCCAATAATGAAATTTATATTGTAGAAAATCCATCCGTTTTTGCAATGCTATGTAAGAAATGGTATGGAAAAAGAGCCTGTATGTGTATGAATGGGCAACCACGGTTAAGTTCTGTATTAATCTTGGATTTACTTGGTAAATCCAACGTGAAGATTTATTATGCAGGAGATTTTGACCCAGAAGGAATTTTGATTGCATGGAAGGTAAAGCAATATTATAAAGGAACGGTGGAATATTGGCATATGTCTGTTGAAGAATATGAAAAAAGCTGTTCTAAAGAAAAAATTTCAGAAAAACGCATGAAAATGCTGGAAAAAATTCAAGATTTGGAATTATCAGATTTATTGACGGTATTTTGTAAAAAGGGATTGGCGGGATATCAGGAAAATATAATGGAAGTTTATTAGTGGGAAGACAGGTACTATTAGTAGGATATCAAGATTCTTTACAAAGTAAAAAAATTCGTGTAAAATCAGAGTTAGTTTTAACTAATCTATTTCTTAAATAAAATACAAATATATATCAGAAAGAGAGAGTAAAAACGATGCCTGAAAACATGGATATTTTAAAATTAAGAACTTTATTATATTTTTTAAACGAAGACTCTCAGATGTGTCGTGTCACAAATATTGCCCGTACCTTAGGAGAAGAAAAGTATACCATCAGTAGAACGCTTTCGGCTTTGGAAAAAGATGGTTTGGTAGATAAGAGAGATGTAAGATGCCCTGTTTTGACCGAAAAAGGAAGAAAAGAGGCAGAATATTATGCCGAACGGATTGAAATTACCATGAACCACCTCATGTATGAAGGGGTTGATACAGACAGTGCACAAAGAGATGCGATGTATTGGGCAATTTATAATTCAGAGCGTACTATGGAGGCAATTCGAGAAACAGAGGAACGGTATCGGGTAAAATATGAATTGCGGGAACAGAAATTTTTTACAGGGAAGCAATTGTGCCAAAAGCTTCATGATGGAATTTATCAGTTTCCATTTTTGATTTATAGAGAGCATGTGCAGGGAGGTACAAATTTATCAATGGCAAATGAAGCATTTGAAAGCCCTTGTACGATTTCAGTAAAAAATGGAGTGGGAACAGTACAGCTTCGGATAAAATCTGTAACAGCAAAGTCCGCATTGACTGGAAGAAAAGTGAGTGGGAGAGTAAAAAAAATTCAGTATCACGATAGTGGTAATTATATTAATGCAGAAATACGAGGGAATGTGATTTCCTTTCCTGCTAGTGTATTGAATTTTGTGAATGTAGGGTCGAAAGAAGGTCAGATTTTACATGGAAGTGTTTGTTTGCAGATGGAATCGACGGCAGACCAAATGCATATGCCAAATTCTACGGCAATTTTTACTATTTTGATTTGAGTGTTGCAATTATGCAACAAATGAAATCGCTATTTAGCTTACAGTTCACATATCAGCCAAAGTGCCGGAATCTTATG
>CAYMHX010000291.1:0-2889 GCA_964390325.1 uncultured Roseburia sp.
CAACACCACTTACAATTTCCATCGACAATTCACCGCTGCAAAACAGCTTATCAATGCCTTTGTGTGCAAAATGTTCTCCCACACTAAAATGCAGTTTTCGTTCCTCTGCACCAAGTTCGCCCATATCACCTAACACAGCAATCTTTCTGCCTTCTGCTTTTGCTAATACATCAATGGATGCCTTCATAGAAACAGGATTTGCATTATAACAATCATCAATAATCGTAAGACCATTTCGATGAATTAAATTACTTCTGCCTCCAATGGTCTGTACCGTTTCAATTCCACGTTGCATTTCTACTATACTTAATCCCAGCTCTCTTGCCACACCAACTGCTGCCAAAGCATTGTAAACATTATGTTCGCCCGCGATTGGAATTTCCACTTCAAACTGTTCTTCTGATATATGTATGACAGCTTTTGTTCCAGTTAAACCAATAGCCTCCACATCTGTAGCATAAACAGCTTTTGGAGAGCTGATACCATAAAAGACTGTTTCCCTTCCATTTACCATCGTCTGCGTACAAAGTTTATCATCATCCCCATTTAATACAGCAACGCCGTTTGGCTTCATATGTGCAAAACACTCTGTTTTTGCCTTTAAAATACCATCTCTGTCAATCAGATTTTCCAAGTGGCACAGACCAATATTGGTAATCACGCAAATATCAGGGTTTGCCATCTCTGCCAAACGGTGCATTTCTCCAAAATCCGAAATTCCCATTTCCAATACTGCCACTTCATGCTCCTCTCGGATTTTAAAAATCGTCAAAGGCAGACCGATTTCATTGTTGAAATTCCCTTCCGTTTTATGTACCTTATATTTCTGCGATAACACCGACGCAATCATTTCTTTGGTACTGGTTTTCCCTACGCTTCCTGTAATTCCCACTACCTTAATATCCAAAGACTGCCGATAAAATGTTGCAATCTTTTTCATTGCCATTTCACAAGATTCTACCAAAATATATGCCCCTAACGGCTGTTCTAATTTCTGTTCTGATAAGACTGCCAATGCCCCTGCTTCAAATGCCGAAGGAATAAAACTATGTCCATCCACTCTTGCACCTTTGATAGCAATAAAAAGATAATCTTTTTCTACCAAACGATTATCAATAACTGCACCTGCAATTTCTTTTTCCTTATCTTCTTCTGTTCCATAATAGATACCACCACAAGCTGCGGCGATATTTTGTAATGTCATATTTTTCATATTAATAACCATGCCTTTCCAATACCTGCAAACTTTGGGCCGCAGGCACAAAGTTGCGTGTAAAAAATTTATTTTTCACACTAATCATTCTGCCTTTCCATGTGTTAATTTTTCAACACGTTCACCTACAAATGTGATGCAAACGATCATTTGAGGTCACCGCCTATATATAAATAAGTAAACACAGAAAAATGCACAAAAATCCACTGATAATTTGTGCATTTTTCAACTATTCTTGTTATATTAGCAACTATTGGTACTTTCTCAAAGAAATCTCAATTAACTTCTCACAAAGCTGATTAAAATTCATTCCAAGCACTGCTGCTTCCTGCGGAAGTAAGCTGGTTGGTGTCATACCCGGAAGTGTATTTGCCTCCAAGCAGAAGATTTCATTCTTTTCATTTAAAAGGAAATCCATTCTCGAATAAGTGCTTAATCCTAATACTTTGGCTACTTGTTCTGCATATTTTTGCATTTGCTTTGTAATATCCTCTGGTAAATTGGCAGGACAGGTTTCTACTGCACTTCCTGCTTTATATTTATTTTTATAATCATAAAATCCCTGTAATGGTGCAATTTCAATAACCGGAAGTGCCTGATATTCAATGACCCCGACAGAAAATTCTCTGCCTTTTACAAATTCCTCAATCACTAAGCTATCTTCCCAACGGAAGGCTTCGTCTAATGCCTGTTTAAATTCTGCTTCATCATTGGCAATTGATACCCCAATACTAGAACCTCCGCAGCATGGTTTTACCACAACCGGAAGGTGCAGCCCGAGTTCTGCTGCACTGTCTTTGCGATTTGCTTTTGTCAATGCAATTCCCTGTGGTGTTGGAATGCCGTCTGCAATAAAGAACTGCTTTGCCATTCCTTTATCCATCGCAATCGCACTACTTAAATAACCACTTCCTGTATAACGAATACCAAACAAATCAAATGCAGCCTGAATTTTGCCGTTTTCTCCATTTTCACCATGAAGTGCCATAAATACGATATCTGCCATCTGACAAAGGTCAATCACATTTGGTCCAAAGAAACAGTCTGACTGGTCTTTTCTGGATGCCTTTACCTTCTCTAAATCCGGTGCAACCTCTGGAATTCCTTTCACCTTTACGCTGACTTCTTCTGCTCTTTCAAAAATCCCTGTTAAATCCTCTTTTTTATCACTATATCCCATAAAAACATCAAGCATAATAACCTGATGCCCATTTTCTCTCAACGCTTTTGTTACCATATCTCCAGTCTTAAAAGAAACATCTCTCTCAGTGCTAAGACCACCTGCTAATACCACAATCTCCATTTTTCCATTTTCCTCGCAATCTGTCCTATTTTAAAACTTCTTTTTCAGCTATAAATGAGCAAATATTGAAAATTGTACAAAAATATCATTATTTTGTTTGTCACACAAAGACATTTTCTTGATTTTAAAATAGAAATGTTCACTATATACAGACAACTTTGTGCAATATTTTGAATTTGCTCAATTATAATTTTTCAGCTTAAAGTCTCAAAAGTTTTCGACTATACTTATAACAAACTTTAAATCTTTCTACATTATAGTAATATTTTTTTATATTTATGGCAAGATAAAATATGCTGTCAATAACAATAAATGTTACTTGTTACTGTTCACTCCGTGACCAGCAACGATTGATTTTTGCATGAAAATTTGC
>CAYMHX010000292.1:0-2886 GCA_964390325.1 uncultured Roseburia sp.
ATGAAATTTAGAACATCAATTTTAGCTAAGACAGCAGCATGGTTTTTGATTGCGGTAACTGGTCTTGGATTAGTGGGAAGTGCTTTTCTTGCTGTCAATTTGGAGGTCAATGGTTTTTATGATAAGACTTATGCAGAAATACGGAAAGAAGCATTTGCTTCTTATCATAACCGTTATTCTGCAAGAGTATTAGATTATTTATATGCAAAAGAAAATACCAATCAGGAATATTTTAAAAGCCGAAGTTTTCGTTATGGTGTCATTGAAGCTGATTTTTTGTCAGAAGTTGAGAGTCTTAATTTAAACGAGAAGAAACACTATATTGACAGTAATTTTGATTTTGAAAAGGAATTGAAACTGGAGGATTTACATATTTTTCAGTGTACGATTAATGAAAATACTCGCTTTGTTTCCGATAATCCGGACTCATTAGGAGGATATTATTGGATTTCTAATATCAGTGATTCTTGGCAGATGTATGGAATTGATGGATTTGTTTATGATGTAGAAACAGGCATTATCTTTGCAGCCGCAGAGGGACAGTATTATCCGGTTTCAAAAGTGATTTTAAATATTTCTTACAATGGTGGTGAAGTACAGCAGTGTTTCGTTTTCCAGAATCAAAAGGCAAATTATCAGATACAAAAAGATGGAACGATTATAGAAGAAAAATCTTTTGGACAGCAGCAGTATGATGCAGGCTTAGAGATTTTTATTAATACGGACGAAAAGGCAGATGAGATAGAACTTTTATTAAAAGAACTTAATGTAATAGCAGCCAAGAGAGGCATTACCTTTTTAGAATTGGAAGGTACACCGTTAGCTCCGCAATATTGGGGAGAGATACATTTTTCCAGCAGGGAAGAAAATTATGGTGTGTCTAATATTGAAGACGAATTACAGGAAGTAGAAAGTACATACGATGAAAAAAATGGCGAAGTAAATAATCAAACATTCTATCAGGAAACAGCGGCTCCGATATACGATTCACAGAATTATGAAACAGTAAGTACACAAGTACTATATGATAACAATAACGGAGCAGTCAACAACGAAACTTCTTATGTGGAAACAGATAATACCGATAACGAAGAAATTTATGATACAGGAAGTTACAGTACAGCCGCAACCGTATTAGGAGTAAATTTAGATTATGATGCTTTAGTTTGGGATATGGTGGATGATAATATCAATAAAGAAATCCGTATGAATGCAGAAGAAATGGCAGTTTATGTAAAACCTGCAGATTTAAAATCAACCAGTTATTATGTGCTTTCTTATCGAGAAGAAGGGTATTTATACGATACAGATTTGCTTTCAGGGGTAAATGATGTATTTGGTACATTTGAAATTCTAGTCGGCACGCTTTACAATATGCGTTATGATGTATTTGGTATTTTCTTTGGCTGTCTGATTTTGTTTTTGGGAACATTTGTATTTTTATGCTGTGGAGCTGGATATAAAAAAGGACAGACCGGCTTAGTAGAAAAGCCAATCAACCGTGTGCCGCTTGAACTTTATGCAGGTATAGTTTATATAGCAGAAGTCATATTTATACTTGCTTTTGTACGAGCATTTGATGAGATACGAGGTTTGGGAAATGTATTTTGGATAAGTCTTATGGTGACAGCTTTATTAATGGGAGGATTATTAGCGGTAATTTCAGCCTTAGAGGTAATTACAAGAATCAAACTTCGGGTTTTGTGGAAAAACACGTTCTGTTGTTTCGTTATCAGTAAATTGTTTGGAGGCTATAAACAGGCAGTGGCATTTTTATCCGAGCATACCAGTTTGATGTGGAAAGCAGTATTTATTTTTGGGACAAATGCAGTGCTTGACTTTTTGATTATTGCAATGATAAATGGCGTTGGTGGACTGGGATTGATTGCATTTGTACTAAAAAATGCTATGGTATTTCTCTTGGCATTAGGAGGGGTATCACAGTTAAAAAAACTCAAAGATGCAGGCGAACATATGGCGAAGGGCGATTTAAATTACCGTGTAGATACAAAAGGTATGCTTTGGGAGTTTAAAAGCCATGGTGAGCATTTAAACAGCGTAGGAGAGGGTTTGGCGATTGCTGTGGAAGAACGCATGAAAAGTGAGCATTTTAAAACCGAATTGATTACAAATGTTTCTCATGATATCAAAACACCGTTGACTTCCATTATTAATTATGTAGACCTTATGCAGAAGGAAGAAGCATGGAATGAAAACGTGGAGGAATATTTAGAGGTCTTAGAACGTCAGTCCAAACGGCTGAAAAAATTGTTGGAGGATTTAATGGAGGCTTCTAAGGCTTCTGCAGGGACACTTCCGGTAGAATTAGAAACCCTTGAAGCAGGTGTATTCATGGTTCAGACGGTTGGTGAATTTGAAGAAAAAACAAAAGAAAGGGAATTGGAATTAATTATAAAGAAACCGGAAGAACCGATTTATATTTATGCAGATGGCAGACATTTTTGGAGAGTCATCGATAATTTGATGAATAATATCTGCAAATACGCACAGCCCAATACGCGTGTTTATATCAATTTAGAAGCAACGACGGAGGAAGTATTTATTACATTCCGTAATACTTCCCGCTATCCATTAAATATTACGAGTGAGGAATTAATGGAACGATTTGTAAGAGGAGATGAATCCCGTCATACCGAAGGAAGTGGATTGGGCTTATCTATTGCACAGAGTTTAATGGAATTGATGCATGGCAGATTTGATTTAATTGTAGACGGAGATTTGTTTAAGGTAGTATTAGTTTTTCAGCGAGTAGAAAAGTAACCTAGTAACATACTTAATAAAAATGATAATACGAAATGAATTGAATAGTTGTTACTTTTCACACGTCAGCCAAACACTTGCAGTTTGGCTGCGTAAGAACATGAT
>CAYMHX010000293.1:0-2876 GCA_964390325.1 uncultured Roseburia sp.
TATTATTTATTATAACCAATAATATCAGTCCAATATTTATTCAAAATTATATTTTAGGACAACAATTGCAAATGCCAAGCTTATTTTTTCCATCCATTCTCATCCTTTACCTGCCGCCGCTTCTTCTTGGAAGCTTTCTTTTGTATCATAAAACTAACTCAAAAAATATCCATAAAAAAACGACATCAAGACCGAAAATAAACTTTCAAATCGTCGATGCCGGTATTATGAACGGGTTTGAAACATTAACCAAAATAGGTGGATATATTATGATATTTTCTATTTTGGCATCTTTTTTCTTACAAATTCCCATTCCGTTTTTACTTAAAGTCGGCTGTATTGGTTTCATAGAACTCACAAATGGCATTCATTTTCTTACCTCAACAACCCTTACCCCAAAAAGCCAATATATCCTTGCTATGATATTTACTGCTTTCGGGGGTCTTAGCGGCATTGCTCAGACAAGTGCCATGATAAAAGATACTTCCCTCTCTATGAAAAAGTATGTATTCTGGAAACTGGTTTTATGTATCATAACAGGAATCCTTGCCTTTTATACTTATTCTTCCTCGTAAACACTTAAAGAAAAGTCCTCATCATCTGAATCGAAGTCTTCTTCCATTCTTACAGGACCTAATTCTGCACGATTAGAAGAAACAATCTCATAAAAATCCTGAAGTGAATTTAAATAACTATTATGACAAGCCTTCGTTTCCTCTAAAGAACGCCCAATGGCATCCTCTAATCCTTTTAATATTTCTTCTGTATACTGCATTGCACCCATACGAATCCGATTTGCATCATTCATGGCACTATCTACAATGCTCTGTGCATCCCTTCTTGCCTGTATCACAGTTTCTTCTGCTTCGTTTTCTGCCTGTTGGGTAATTTTATTTGCTTCTTCATATGCACGATGCATAATCTGGTGTTCGTTTGTTAATTTCTCATTTCTAGCCTGTGCCCTTGCAATAATCTCATCTGCTTTTCCCTGTGCATCTGCTAAAATTTCTTCCTTTCGGCTAATCATTTTTTGATAACGTTTTATTTCTTCCGGTGCCTTTTTACGCAATTCTTCTAACAAATCCAAAATTTCTTCTTTATTTACAATAATTTTATTAGCAGCAAATGCCTGTGGCTTACATTTATCAATATAATCCTCTATATCGCTAATAATCTGTTCAATCTTACTTTCCATAGCTTATCAAACATTCCTTTCCATACCATATTTTTTATATATACGTTCTATAAATTCCGGTGGGACAAATTGAGAAATGTCTCCGCCATAAGATGCTATTTCTTTTACAATCGTAGAGCTAAGGTAGGAATACTTCAAATTAGTTGTTAAAAATATTGTTTCTACCTCCGGATTTAAAATATGATTTGTCTGTGTAATCTGCAATTCATACTCAAAATCTGTCACCGCACGAAGTCCACGGACAATCATCGAGGCATCAATTTCTTTCACATAATCTACCAAAAGTCCATTAAATGTTGCAATTTTTACATTAGGAAGCCCTGCTGTGGCTTCTTTTAACATACTAACACGTTCCTCAACAGAAAACAATGCATTTTTTGCACTATTATGGAGGATAGCAACTACCAATTCATCTACAATTCCTGCTGACCGTTTAATAATATCCAAATGTCCTAGCGTTGGCGGGTCAAAGCTTCCAGGATATACAGCTCTTTTCATCTATTCTTCACCTCACGAAACAGCTTTACGAATAAATACATGTGCATTTGACTTGTATTTTTTATATTTTACCATTTGATACCCCATCTCCTCTAAATAGGAAAAATCAGTTTCCAAAGAAGCCTCTGTAATAAACAAGGTATCTTCATGGAATAAAGAAGAATTTTTCAAATACTCCAATACATTTTTTTCATAAAATTGATTGTATGGCGGGTCCATAAAAATAATATCAAACTGATATTTTCCTTCCATGCTGCGAAGTGCCGTCAATACATCATTCTGAATCAGCTTTGTTTCTTTTGTAAACTTCGTAAAACGAATATTATCTTCTATACAGGCTGCTGCCTTTTTATTATTTTCGACAAAAACAACCTCTTTTGCTCCTCGGCTGACTGCTTCTAATCCAATCTGTCCACTTCCTGCAAACAAATCCAAAAAATATGCCCCCGGTATTTCATTTTGCAGCATATTAAACAGGGTTTCTTTAATACGGTCTGTTGTCGGTCTGGTATCCATTCCTTCTATTGTCTTTAGTGGAAGACTTCTTGCTGTTCCTGCAATAATTCTCATAATTCCTCATTTCTGCTCTTTTAATACATCAACATTTTTTGCAACATAATCTACAAGTGATACAATCGTTAAAATTAAGGAAATCCAAATCAATGCCTTTCCCAAAAAAATCATAGCACTATTTTGAATATTCAACATCAAAACAACTACCATAATCATCTGGAAGGTTGTTTTAAATTTTCCCCAGTAACTTGCCGCAATTACAATTCCATTATCGGCAGCAATCAAACGAAATCCGCTGATAATAAATTCTCTTGCAATAATAATGCATACAACCCAAGCATCCAATCTGCCCATTTCTACTAAACAAATTAATGCAGAGCAAACCAAAAGTTTATCTGCCAACGGGTCCATAAATTTTCCAAAATTGGTTACCAAATTGTATTTTCTTGCAATCTTTCCATCTAATAAATCCGTTAAACTTGCAATAATAAAAATAATTGTTGCTGCTAAATCATAGCCTGTCAAAAGTAATGCCACAAACGGCACAATCAAAATACAACGAAAAATTGTCAGTTTATTTGGTAAATTCATACTCATAATATTTCCTCCTTATTCGTTACTGTTCACTCCGTGACCAGCAACGATTGATTTTTACATGAAAATTTGCTTC
>CAYMHX010000294.1:0-2869 GCA_964390325.1 uncultured Roseburia sp.
GCTTTAGAAAGAGAGGTTCCGCCTTTAAAGACAACCGGATACTCAATGGAAGAAAACTTCTTTAAAATCAGAGTGACATAATAATCTTTTTCCACAATATTTTCACTAACTTCCAACCTTTATTCTATCGCTTACGACGTCTTTGCAAACTTACATTTTCCTGACGATATGCAGACAAATGCTCATCCCTACTCCAAATCATAATCGTACCTATTGCCGGCTCTTCTCTTAGATATTTTTCATAAGCATATATAATCGTCATATCGCCTATTCCCGTTCCTGCAAGTGTAAATTGCTCTAAGTTTTCTGCAATATATTTTATTTCTTTAGAATCCAAGACATTTCCATATAATGTCCACGGTGCTTTTGATTCCGCAGTCTTCTCTAAAACTTCTTTCCATTCTTGCTTTACTTCTTCCTTATCATCGCACATTTTAGGCACTTCAAGCAAATTACACATAATAGAGGTATCAATAAATCTAACGTTCATATTACACTCCCAACCATGAATAATCTTCCGTATTCTTCTCATCTTTAATTGCAGAAATCAGTCGATTATCAATCATTGCATCTCCTAACCCACCAGCAGCTAAGATTGCAGGAAAATCATCAATATCAACAAAAGGAACAAATTTACTTGTACCTTTTTCATTTTCACGATATACAACCGAAACACCAACTAGATGATTTTTCTTATATTGATTCATCAGCATTGCATTATGGGTCGTTACAATAACATCAATATTTCTTTCTACACCAATATTGGCTAATGTATCGATCAATTTTTGAACTCGTCCTGGATGAATTCCGTTATCAACTTCTTCCATCACAATCATACTATTTGGTTCACTTGCCAAAACAGCCGTAAGCATTGCAATACAACGTAATGTACCATCTGAAAGTTTTCTTGCATCAACAAGTTCTGTTGAGTTAACATATTTTTCTTTTAACGCAAATATTACGTCACCTATCACCGTTTCAATAAATTCAATACCTACTACTTCATTCTCTGGTAAATCACGGATTATATCCAGTAATTGCTTTTTCTTCTCTTCATCCTCACACAAATGTTTCAGTACCGATGATATGTTATCGCAATTTACTCGTAAATCATAATCTGAAATTCTCGCATAATCACGCATGTTTTGCGGTACAGGATCTAATACTATGATACCTTTTAAAGCCTGTACCATTGTCTGTATATAGATATCTGTTTTTTCATCTGAGTTCTTTAAGAATATACTCGACATCTGTGACAAAACAGATGATGTTCTAATAAGCTTTGCATTTATTATATTTGACGTTTTTCCAGGCCCAGGTATAACCTCTAATTTCGAACTTATTTTAAATATTATATTTGACTTCGATTCTAATTTATCTACTGGCATTTTATACAATGCTTCTTCTTTGATATAAACAGAATCTTCTACTTCAATTTCAATTTCATACAATAAATCTGTATCCCCATCAAAAGAAACTAAGCATCCCAGTTTAAATGCATTTGTTTTAAATCTTGGACACCCTCTGCTTCCACCTCTGACACTTCCGTTAATGCTTTTTGTACCATCCAAAATAGTACTCAAATCCATACCTGTTGCCAATTCTGACAAAATTTTGATTCCTTCAATTGCATTACTTTTACCAGATGCATTTGTACCAATAAGTGTAGTAAGACTTTCAATATTTAACTCTGCTTTCTCAAAACTTTTAAAATTCTCAAATATAAAACATTTAATCATTTATTTCACCTCTTGGATATTTACTCCTATAAATACCAATAACATTTTCATTCATTATAACCATTTTTTTCAACTCTTACAACAATTATCTACCTAGCATAAATTATAATTTCTTGTAATGTTTGAAGCACAAAAAGACCACAGAACAGATTTCTCTATCCTGTGGTTCATTACTCAATCATTGATTTTATTTAACAACATCTGCAAATATCTCTCTCCGATATGTCTTCCAGAACTTCGAATTATTTCAATACATTGTCTAATATCATCGGCACTAATAATTCCACTTTGATAAGAAGACATCAATAAACCAATTGTCCCCATAATCTTAAGTCCCATCTGTTCTGCAACATCTCTTCCTCTTGCCTCATCCATAAGCAATAAATCTGCTTGCATTTCATCTGATAAAATAATGGCTTCACTTTCACCTAAATCTAATCCGGTAACCCTACGAAGCAAATCAACAGATTTTATATTTACAATCTCTACTACTTTTATAAACGAACAGTTTCTGATTTGTTCAGCTTCCTTTATAAACCGACTATCATAAGTAAGCTCATTGAACACAGCTATAGGAATCTGAACTTCTCCGAAATACTTCTCCAACAAGTCTAAATGCTGTACTTTCAACAAAGTAATCAGAGGTGTTGTATCTGACACAACTATCATACCGCTACCACCTTATCTAATCCAAGTTGTTTAAATGTTTCCATATCCTTATCCAACTCTTCCATTGTCTGATCAAAATATGCAAAACCGAGTTTTCCATAAAGATCTATCAGTTCTAACTTACGAATTCCTAAAATCTCTGCAGCTTTTCCATGGGATATTTTTTTATTCAAAATATATGGATACAGAAGCAATGCATTTCTTAACAATGCATCTTGTGAATCATCCTTTATCATAAATGGTTTCATAGCTTCCGGAATCCTAATTTCTACTGTTGTATACATATAACCACTCCTTTCCCTAGAATTGTTGTTTTCGAAACTCTGTCAGATTATTTTTACTATTATATCAATAATTTTTATTTCATAAACAACAAGCATCTTCTTCTATTTATATTTTATCACGATATACTTATAACTCAACTAATTTTTTCTTACTCACGACGAATTAAGGTCACCTGT
>CAYMHX010000295.1:0-2845 GCA_964390325.1 uncultured Roseburia sp.
AACGGTTAGAAAAAACAGATAAGATTGACACAAAAAAATACCTCAAGTAAATTTAGATTATTACTGACCTGCCAGTTGGTAAAAATTTAAATTTATTTGAGGTATCTAAAATGAATTTTAAAGCCAAAAAAAGAAAAATCAAGTAGTTTCAGCAAATATTTTTGAATGATGCACAAACTGTGTTACTGTTCACTCAGCAGCTAATCACTTGCTGATTTGCTGCGTAAGAAAGTGATTCAGGTGTGAGCAGACTCTTTTTACACAGCAAAACTTTAAATGAGTCTGCGAATCGTTACTGTTTACGAGGTACGAGTAAACAGTAACCTACAAAAAAGATTGAAGTTTAAACTTGTCAGATAATACTTGCATCTCTTCTGAAATTGTTATATACTAATAACGACAGTAAGAGTTCGTTATTTATTTATCAAAGGAGGAGATTGCAATGGGAAAGGCAAAACTTGCATACTTAGTAAAACCAAAGATTGTAGATGGTGTTCAGGGAGAAGCGATTGTTGAATTTCGTGAACATGAAATTCCAACTCCTGGACCAGGTGAAATTCTTGTAAAAGTAGAAGGATGTGGTATTTGTGGTACAGATGTACATGAATATCGTTATGACCCATTTGGAATGGCTCCGGTTGTTTTAGGGCATGAAGGAACAGGTGAAGTTGTAGCAGTTGGCGAAGGCGTTACAGTAGATACAAAAGGCGACCCGATTAAGGTTGGAGATAAAGTGGTTACTTCTGTTTTACTTTGTGGCGAGTGTAGTTATTGTAAACGTTATCCGGAACTTCCAAACCTTTGTGAAAACCTTGGTGTATACGGATTAATTAATGAAGACGATGTACATTTTAATGGATGGTTTGCAGAGTACATTCTGGTTAGAAAAAATTCTTCTATTTTTGTTGTAAATGGAATGAGCTTAGACGAAAGAATGTTAATTGAACCTGCCTGCGTATGTGTACATGCTATGAATCGTGCAGAAACAACCAATATTATTAATTTTGGCTCAACCGTATTAGTACAGGGTTGTGGACCAATCGGTCTGATGCAGATTGCAGTATTAAAGGCAGCTGGTGTTGTAAATATTATTGCAGTAGATGGTGTGGAAACACGTCTTGCACTTGCAAAAGAAATGGGAGCAACATCGATTATTAACTTTAAAGAGCTTACTACAATCGAAGAAAGAGTTGCAAAAGTACAGGAATTAACAGGCGGATTTGGTGCAGATTTCGTATTCCAGTGTACAGGTGTTCCGCAGGCAGCGGCAGATGCATATAAATATGTTCGCAGAGGCGGCGGATATTGTGAAATGGGCTTCTTTGTTAATGCTGGTGAATGTACAATGAACCCACATTTTGACCTTTGTAATAAAGAAATTACATTGGTTGGTTCATGGGTATACAGTGCAAATGAATACATTGAAACACTTGGTTTCCTTAAGAAAGCAAAAGAAATGGGTATTCCGGTAGAGAAACTGGTTACAGACCATTATCCATTAGAGCAGTATGTTGATGCAATGGAAAAGAATATTTCTCTTACAGGTGTTAAAATTGCAATTGTAATGGAATAATAAAAAATAGTTTTTACTTGGGAATGGGATGATTTGTATAAATCATCCCATTTTAAATGAATGCTGAAAAGCTATGTTTCACATCCATGCCAATCACTTGCTGATTTGCTGCGTAAGTATTTCATAAACAACATTTTTATGATATATTTATAAGATAGAGAAGGTGTTAAAATTATTACAGGAGGGGTAAATGAATATCAAATTTTACAAAAACGAAAACGGACCAACTATCAGTGTAGCAAACCGAAACATCATTGAAAAAGATGGATGTTGGTAGCAGATGTTTTGGTGTGGAACATTTGAGCGAGGCAGAAAGACATTTGCGAATTATTGAAAATGGTGTAGACCAATTTGGAGGAAATTCCGATATTGTGCCGATTTTGGAAGCTTATGAACTGGGCTGTAAAAAGCATGGCGAAGAATGGATGCGTACAAGATTTGAACAGTCTGCAAAACGTTTGCTAAGGAATATCTTTTTATGCGGTTTGTTTGAAAATCCGTATTTGGTATCAGAAGAAAGTCAAAAGATTGTAGGATGTAAGGAGTTTGTTGAGGCAGGATTTGAGGCACAGTTAAAATCAGTGGTTATGTTGAAAAACAATGCTGTTTTACCGATGAGAGAACGTGTAAAGGTATATGTGCCAAATCGTCATATCAACGCAAGAAAAAATTTCTTCCGTATGATGGAGGAGGCAAAAGACCTTGCGGGTGCTTCAAAAAAAGTAATAGACCAGTATTTTGAATGGGTTGATACGATAGAAGAAGCAGACGCAGCACTTGTTTTTGTAGAGAGTCCGATTTCGGACGGATATAGCGTAGAAGACCGTGAAAATGGAGGCAATGGCTATGTGCCTGTAACGTTACAATACCGTCCTTATACGGCAAAAAGTGCGAGAGTTTGCAGTATTGCAGGCGGCGACCCAAGAGAAGATTTTATAAACCGAAGTTATGCAGGGAAAACAAACACAGCTGTAAATGAGTCTGATTTAGATTTGATAATAGAAGCAAAAGAAAAAATGGGAGAAAAACCAGTCATTGCTGTGGTAAGAATGCATCATCCAATGGTGATGACAGAATTAGAACCATATGCAGATGCTATTTTGGTTGATTTTGGTGTAACCCAAAAAGCAATTTGTGAATTGCTTAGTGGAAATTCAGAGCCACAGGGACGGCTTCCAATACAGCTTCCAAAAGATATGGATACCGTAGAAATGCATTGTGAAGATAAGCCGCTTGATATGGAAGCTTATGTAGATACCGTAGGAAATACAT
>CAYMHX010000296.1:0-2838 GCA_964390325.1 uncultured Roseburia sp.
GTGTCATGAATTACTAATAAATCACCTTTTTCAATTTCAGGCAGCATACGGTCTACAGCAAATTTGTCACAATTTTCACAAAGTGAACCAACCACATCATATTTATGGTCACATGGTGCATCTTCCTTGCCCATAACAGTGATATGATGATAAGCTCCATAAACTGCCGGACGCATTAAGTTTGCTGCACAAGCATCTACACCAATGTATTCCTTATAAGTATGCTTTTCGTGAATTGCTGTTGTTACAAGACAGCCATAAGGAGCAAGCATGAAACGTCCCATTTCTGTATAAATGGCTACATCATCCATACCTGCCGGCACTAAAACTTCTTCGTAAGCACGTCTTACACCTTCGCCGATTACATAGATATCATTTGGCTCCTGATCAGGTCTGTAAGGGATTCCTACACCGCCTGATAAGTTTACAAATGCAATGTGACAACCAGTCTTTTCTTTCAAATCCACAACCAATTCAAACAACTGTTTTGCAAGTGTTGGATAATATTCATTTGTTACCGTATTACTTGCTAAAAATGCGTGTACACCGAAATGTTTTGCACCTTTTTCTTTTAAAATCTTAAAACCTTCTACTAACTGGTCATAAGTGAAGCCATACTTGGAATCACCCGGGTTATCCATAATTCCGTTGCTCATCTTAAAAATTCCGCCCGGATTGTAACGGCAGCTAATGGTTTCAGGAATATAACCAATTGTTTTTTCTAAAAAGTCAATATGTGTAAAATCATCTAAGTTAATGATTGCACCCAATTTATCTGCATAAGCAAACTCCTCTGCCGGAACATCATTTGCAGAAAACATAATGTGTTTTCCATCAAAATGCAATGCCTGTGAAAGCATTAATTCTGTTAAAGAAGAACAGTCACAACCGCAGTCATATTCTTTTAAGATATTTAAAATATATGGATTTGGAGTCGCTTTTACTGCAAAATACTCACGAAATCCTTTATTCCATGCAAACGCTTCCTTTACTGCTTTTGCATTTTTACGAATTCCTGCTTCATCATATAAATGAAATGGAGTTGGAAATGTTTTTACAATTTCCTCTAACTGTGCTTTTGTTACAAATGTCTCTTTTTTCATATCCCGTATCCTTCCTATCCCTCGTTTGTGTGATGTTCTATCTGTTCTTCCAGATAAACATTAAACTCTTTCATAAACTTCGTTAAAATCTGAATTTCTTCATCGGAATAACGCTGTAAAAACTGCATATCCCGTTCCTCCCAAAGTTTATGGCGTTTTTCATGCTCTTTGTACAATTCCATTCCGCTTTGTGTCAGTCGGAAATATACTTCTTTTTTATTTTTTTCCAGAGTGTATTTTTCGATTAGCCCTTTTGCTGACAATTTTTTTGTCATCTTACTAATCGCACCTCTCGTCATCTGCATCTGCTCTGCAACCTTTGTCACATTCGGACGTTCTAACTTTCCGATATAATCGATACAGTGCGTTTCCGAATAGCCATATTCGTCCAGACAGACATTCTCTGTAAGTTTCGAGAGCATATCCTGCCGTTCTAACATTAAAGCTATTTCTTTTAGTAAAATCTGTTGTTGTTCCATTTTGTTTCCTCGTCAACATTTTATACTCAATCACTATATACTAATATTGCGTTAGTGTCAACTAATATTTTTTACTTAAAATCTATAAATGACAAATTTGGTTGCTGGTCACGGAGTGAACAGTAACCAAATTTTTGTAGTGTTTTAATTTGCTCATTTATAGTATGATACACAAAATTACGGCACAGATATTCTTCATCTGTGCCGTAATTTTTTCTTAACTCTTAACGTTTTTTGTATTTATACATTAAGAACATTTTTTTATTATTTCGCTTGTTTCTTCTTATTTGCTATCACATAAATTGCAACTGCTGCAAGTGCAATGATAGCAAGTACAACTAACAAGCCATTTCCACCGTCTTCTGACGTTGTCACTTCTGCTTCCTCCGAATTGTGCGGTAATTCGGTTTCTGCCTCTGTTTCCAATTCTAATTTCGCTGCTTCTTCTTCCGTACGGTCTCTTCCGATAACTACTACATAATCAGATGCATGGGAGAAATCAAGACTGACATTACCATCAGCATCAATCTTTCCTGCATTCATAAATACAAGTTTACCGTTGCTGTCATGATAATATAAGTTACCAAATTCGCCCTCATGCTCGTTTCCTACATTGATAGTAAGAGATGCTTTAAATCCAAAATCACCTTCATGTGTTAAAGAAAGCTGACGTGTCGGTTCTCCTCCTGCAAGTAAATCTACAACAGATGGTGCAACTGCCTCTGTATCCATTTTTACTTCCAAATTGATTGCCTGTAAATCTGTTGCTAAAATATCTTTTCCATTAATCGTCCAGCTATAACCACCCATATCCAAAACAATATTGACATCTTTTCCTTTTACAGCTTCCAATACTGCTACCGGTACTTCTGTTGCAACTTCACCATTTTCTTTCTTCATCTCAACAACTAAGGTAGTACCTTCTGCTGCCTGTTTTGCTTCTTCTGCTTTTGCTGTAATCACTGTTTCATCTAACTTCACAGCGACAGGCTTTGTTGTTTCTTCTGTAACAGGTGTACTTTCTTCCTGTGGAGTCTCTGTTGGTGTGCTTGTAGAAGGTTTTTTAATTACTACAGGTCTTCTTACCGGTTCCTGTTCTTCTTCTTCATCCTCATCAACAGTTGGTGTTTGTTCTGGTACAACAGGTGTTACTTCTGTACTTTCTTCTTCCTCAGTTGAAGGCTGTGATTCTTCCGTACTTTCTTCTTCCTCAGTTGAAGGAGTTGTTTCTTCCGTATCGTCTTCTTCCTCAGTTG
>CAYMHX010000297.1:0-2832 GCA_964390325.1 uncultured Roseburia sp.
ATTGTTCTTCACCCTCCTTTACATCTTCTCTAACCATTGCATTTGGTCCAACTTTAGCGTTTGCACCAACTTTAACGCCTGAGCCAATTGTAGCAACGCCCTTTTCATCGCCTGTTGGCATAGCACCTACTACTGCACCTTCGCCGATTTCAACGTTTTCTGCAACGATACAATGTTTTACAACAGCACCCTTGCGAATTGTAGTTCCGCCCATAACTACTGCATCTTCTACTACTGCGCCTGCTTCAACTTTAACACCTGCGAAAAGAACAGAGTGTTTGATATTTCCTTCAATACAGCATCCATCAGTAATTAAAGAATCTTCAACTACTGCATCACCTAAAATACGATGTCCTGTCATACCGCTGTTACGGCTGTAAACTTTCCAGTCATCATTAAATAAGTCGATACCGCTGTTTTCCGGGTCTAATACTTCCATATTTGCTTCCCATAAAGAAGAAATTGTACCAACATCTTTCCAGTATCCTGAGAAGTGATAAGCATACATTTTGCGTTCATCACGTAATAAGTTTGGAATAATGTTGTTACCAAAGTCGTTTTCTGAGTTCGGGTCTTCTTCGTCTTCAATGAGGTATTTTCTTAAAATATCCCAGTTGAAGATATAGATACCCATAGATGCTAAGTTTGACTTTGGATTCTTTGGTTTTTCCTGGAATTCTGTGATGCGGTCGTTTTCATCCGCTACCATTAAACCAAAACGAGAAGCTTCATCCCATGGTACTTCCATAACAGCTACAGAGAATTCTGCACCTTTTTCCTTATGGAAACGTAAGAAATCGCTATAATCCTGTTTACAAATCTGGTCACCAGAAAGAATAATTACATATTCCGGGTCATAGCGTTCAATAAATGAAAGGTTCTGGTAAATCGCATTCGCGGTTCCTTTGTACCAGTCTGACCCAGACGCTTTCTGATATGGAGGAAGTACATGTACTCCACCGTATAAGCGGTCTAAATCCCATGGTTGGCCGTTTCCAATGTATTCGTTCAGTGCCAATGGCTGGTACTGAGTAAGAATACCTACTGTGTCAATACCTGAGTTAACACAGTTAGAGATAGGGAAATCGATGATACGATATTTTCCCCCGAAAGGAACGGCAGGTTTTGCTGTTTTCTCAGTCAAGGCATAAAGTCTTGAACCCTGTCCACCAGCAAGAAGCATTGCAACTATTTCTTTTGCCATAATAATCTTACCCTCCTAGGTTTTCTTTCGTCTAACAGTACAAAAATTATACCACACTTTTTTCAAAAATGGTAGTTTTTCACAACAAAAAAAGAAAGAAATTTTACATTTTTCTCTCTTTTTTTGCTTTTTGGGACTGATTTCATGAAAAATATGGAAATTTTACCCAATCGCAGTATAAAATACTACATTATCCATATCTTTTTGTGCAATTAAATTGTATATCAGATAATTCTTCGGATACCAAGTATGGTCCGATAGTCCGCATTTGATACCATAATCCCATTCTTTTTATTGCTGGCATGGACAATTTTTCCATTACCGATATAAATGCCGATATGTCCTGAATACCATATCAGGTCACCAGCTTTCGCATTTGACAGCCCGCTTACCGCTTTTCCTGTTTTTCCTTGGTCACCAGAATGACGTGGCAGTGAAATGCCAAAATGCTTATACACACTTTGCACAAATCCCGAACAGTCTGCACCATTTGTCAGGCTTGTCCCACCATATACATAAGGATTTCCTACAAACCGCATTGCATAATCTGCTATCTGCTGTCCAAGACTTATGCTAGAGCTGTTTGATGTACTCCCATTTGAACTGCTGGCAGAATTATTTTTTTCGCTGCTTATTACAGTCTTCTTTTGGGTCTTGTTTTTTTCTTGTTCTTTTCTTAACGCTTCTTCTGCCCTTCTTCGTTCTTCCTCTTGTTTTTTTAATCGGGCAGCTTCTTCCTCTTTAGATTCTGCCTCTGTATTTTCTGTATATACATTTAAGTAATCCACAGACACATATCCAATTCCTTCTTCTATCTCAACCAAAGCCCAGCCTTCTACTTCTTCCAAAACAGATAAGATATCTCCGCCAGGTACTAAACCTAATACCTTTGCTTCTGTTGTCGGCTCTTTTCTTACTTTAAGTGTTGTAGTTGTAACCTCCGCAAGCCTTATTCCAACTTCTTTTGCACGAATCTTAGCCGCTTCACCTGTCAGTACAAACTCTGCTTTTACATACCCCTTAACACTTCCCGATTCTATATAGTACCACCCATCTTCTTCTCCATACTTTCTTCCTACGGAATTATCATAAAGCTTACCAAGAATTTCCCCATCTTCACTTGGCATGCTTCGGATATTTACATAGTTTGTTACATCTGCAATAATCAGATTACTTTCTGACACTGGCTGTATTTCTTCTTTTTCTGCTTCTTCCGATTGTACTATCTGTTCTGTTTCTTCATTATTGAAAACACCGCTTCCCACTTCATGTACTTTATGAGGTACAACCTTAGCTTCTAGTACAGCTTCTGTTTCTTCTGTAACAGCCTGTTTTTCATTTTCCATTCTCGGTTCTTGAGCCTCTTTTACAGGATTTAATGCCACAATTACCGTACAGATGCACATTCCTGCACATAATATTTTTACGTCTTTCCACTTCATCTCACTTTCCCCTTTAAATTTTTAGACAACCTTTCCATACTCTAATAAAAAGATGTCTTAATACCGTTTCTTATGTTACAAGAAAAGCTGTATTTTGTGAATGCTTTTTACCATGGGAATCACTGGAAATCGCTATTTAGCTTACAGTTCACATATCAGCCAAAGTGCCGGAATCTTATGCTCGCA
>CAYMHX010000298.1:0-2828 GCA_964390325.1 uncultured Roseburia sp.
CCCCCGGAGGGTCTATATATGAGGCGAAGTTTTTAATCGCCGAATATATAGAAAAATTGGTTATTTACACTCTCAGGTTTTATTTTTCATAGTGTAAATGAGAACGGAAGGTTGGTGCCTCTCTTTGCTTTTTTTCGTTTGGGACAAAGAGAGATACCAACCTTCCGTTCTTCAATAACCTTCCCAAAATAAAACCGTCCCTAATGCAAAAAACAATTTATCTTGTTAAAGAAATACCGTTTATCAGTTCTCCTGTTCCTACTTCATAGGTAATGGTTACTCTATCACTTACATTTAAAATGGTCGCTAATGGATATTCACTGCCATTAATTAAATAATAAACCTGTTGATTTTCCAGACGAATAAAATACCATGTATCACCGTCCATAACAGAAGAACGAATTTCAGCAACAATTCCTGTAACTTCCTTCTTTTCTACTTCCGGTTTCATTGGAACTTCTGTTACACCATTTTTCATCAGTAATTCTGCATACGCCGTCTGACATTCTTCTACAGTTGTCCCTGTTGCTACAATCTGATACTGGCTGACATTTACCATTGCATACATTTTTACTAACTGGGAAGCATCTTTTAATGCCATAAAATAAGTTGGTTCGCCACCTAAATTAAGTAAAATCGGGAAGGTTGCACTGTAACTGTACTGCTGTACCGCACCTTGAGCCGAACGCATTCCTGCTTCTTCATTTGCCCCTGCACAAGGATAATAACGTGCTTCTTTGGTACGCTGATTTACTAAAATAAATCCAAGATTACTTTCATCTCCTGCCACAGATGTAATACCTGTATAAACCCATACATCATCATCCATTGCAATGTAATTGTAACCTGAAGTTGTTTCTGTACAGCCACTCTGACCTAAAATAGAGTTCCAAAAACCTCCCTGATACAAGCCATGATAATCATACTGATTTACAATTAAATCTGCACTGCACACACGGTCTACCCAAGTCGGCACATCTGCCAAATCATAATAAACATGCTCGCCTGTCACTGCATTTACCAAAACGGCACCTGTGATATCCGTTCCACCAAATAAACCAATCTTTTTTGATACCACACTTGCACACCAGTATGGCGTACCATCTTCATCTACTTCAAAGTTTATCGCATAAAATATTTTGGTCGGATAACTGAAACGTAAATGACGTAAAATATTGCGATTTAAGTATTCCGACGGTGAATATTTCATTCCTTCCTCTAAACGATTGACAGTTACTTCCTGTGTCACCATATCAATTAACAGATAGGCAGGAATGCCTTCTTTTCTATTTTTAAACCATTTTACAATATCGCCATAATCCAAATAGGTTGCTCTGACAGGTCTGTCCTGATAATTAATCTGTGCAGAATTGGAATTTACCTCAAACTGAGAAACCAAATCAGAAAGCTCACCCATTTTTTTATTGGCTAAGGTGTTTGCTGAATTAGAGTCTAACATTGGAATCTGTTCCCAGCTTACCTCCTGTACTTCTTCTGCAAAATCACCCTGCAGGGGAACTAATAATTCGGCATAATCTTTGGCACGAAATAATACATTTCCTGCTACATTTCCAATCACTGCAATTACTATCAGTAATGCTGCTGCCACTACAGGAATAGTACATTTTTTTAATAAATGCTTCACATAATCCTTTGGTCCTGCTGCCTTAAATCCTGTTACAATCAAATTGCATCCACAATATACAGCACATAAAATCAAGATAAATGTATAAAACTCTGATGCGTGTAAATTGAGTGCAGGCAGATTTACATAAAAATAAATGAAACCTACTACTACGGTTACTAAAATACTAATAAGCATAAAATCCTCCTTTATTTCATTATACCAAGTGTCACTAGCACCAGCTCAGGCGGATTATTTATCCGAAATGGCACGATACTCTGCCCAAGCCCACGACTGACTATCATATTGGTATTTTCTTTGCTATATAGTCCTTCTACATAATCAGGTAAAATCCCTTGCCCCGGACCAATGATGCCGCCAATAAACGGCAGACGGAACTGCCCGCCATGTACATGACCTGATAATACCAAATCAAATTCATATTTACAATACCAATCAAATAATTCGGGACGATGAGAAAGCAATATGGTATATTCTTCTTCTGATACTTCTTCTAATAATGCTGTCATTGTTTTTTCCAATGCAGCTTCCATTTTTTCTGTTTTATCCGTAGCAATTATAAAACGAGGGTCATCAATCCCAACTACTGTTATTTTTGCTCCGTCTTTTTCAATCGAATAAATCTGATTTCGCAGAACAATAACCCCTGCTTCTATCATACCCTTTTCTAATTCTTTGTACTCTTTCTCCTTCATTCGAGATTCATGATTGCCTGTCACATAATAACAGGGAGCAATTTTTACAGCCCCTTTTATAAAATTAAGTGCTTTTTCCACATCAGTCCTTCTCGAATCCAACAAATCTCCGGTAATCGCTATCATATCAGGTGCAAGACTTTTTATTTTTTTCAATAGAATTTCATTTTTTTCTCCAAATTCGTCATTATGCAAATCCGATACCTGTACAATCCGATAGCCGTCAAAAGTATCTGGAAGCTGCTTACTTTTTACTCCGATTACACTCACTACAATCCGTCCATTGTCCCATGCAATCCATAGTACCAGACACAAAAATATTATTATACATCCAATTATCAATATCTTTTTCCTTATCCTATTCATTTTTCTTTATTTATGCAATTTCCTTACTAACATTTTTTCTGCATAAAATTTTTTAAACTGTATAAACTATTTGAACAATCTCAAAATTTCACACAAAAATCAATCCACATTTATCAAAAATC
>CAYMHX010000299.1:0-2801 GCA_964390325.1 uncultured Roseburia sp.
TGTCACCATATCCAGGTGCTTTTACAGCTACTACATTGAATGTACCACGTAATTTATTTACGATTAAAGTAGTTAATGCTTCGCCTTCTACATCTTCAGCGATAATTAAAAGTCTTGCACCACTCTGTACAATCTGCTCTAATACCGGAAGAATATCCTGAATGTTGCTGATTTTCTTATCTGTGATTAAGATGAATGGGTCATCTAATACTGCTTCCATTTTATCCATATCAGAACACATATAAGCAGATAAATAACCTCTGTCAAACTGCATACCTTCTACTAAATCTAATTCTGTCTGCATGGTTTTAGATTCTTCGATTGTGATAACACCATCGTTAGAAACCTTTTCCATTGCATCTGCAACCATATTACCAACTTCTTCATCCCCAGCAGAAATTGCTGCAACTCTTGCAATCTGTTCTTTTCCTGTTACTTTAGAAGACATTGCAATAATTGCTTCTACTGCCTTTTCAGTTGCCTTCTTCATACCACGACGAAGAACGATTGGATTTGCACCAGCTTCTAAGTTCTTCATACCTTCCTGAATCATAGCCTGTGCTAAAACAGTCGCTGTTGTAGTACCATCACCTGCTACATCATTTGTCTTTGTAGCAACTTCTTTTACTAACTGAGCACCCATATTTTCAAATGCATCTTCTAATTCAATTTCTTTTGCAATTGTCACACCATCGTTTGTGATAAGTGGTGCACCATAAGATTTATCTAATACTACGTTTCTTCCTTTTGGTCCGATTGTTACACGAACAGTATTTGCTAATTTATCAACACCAGCACCTAATGCTGCTCTGGCTTCTGAGCCATATCTAATTTCCTTTGCCATAATTCTTTTACCTCTTTCCTTATTACATTTACGCTTCTACCACTGTTAAAATATTGTTCACTCCGTTCACACATTGATTTCTACATGAAAATTTGATTCGCCAACAAATTACATTTGCAACAGAAATCAACACCTGAATCCTATTTTTTCGCAATCAGACAGTAAATGTCTGATTACTCTGCATACAATACTGCTAAAATATCATTCTGTCTTACGATAATGTATTCTACACCATCTAATTTTACTTCTGTTCCTGCATATTTAGAGTAGATAACCTTCTGTCCTTCTTTTACCTGCATTACAACTTCTTTGCCATCTACCATTCCGCCAGGACCTACTGCAATTACTTCTGCTTCCTGTGGTTTTTCCTGTGCACTGCTTGTAAGAATAATTCCAGACTTTGTAGTCTCTTCTGCTTCACACTGTTTTAAAACAACTCTGTCTCCCAATGGTACTAATTTCATGATAATTCCTCCTGCCTTTTTCTATAATTATAAAACGTCTGTTGAATCACTTTCTTTTGGTCAAAACAGTAAGTATTTTGACCTACTCTAAATAGTTACAACTGTCTTCAATTTTTTTGTTCTATGAGAGTTTACAGACATTTTACAATTCTAATATACTTATTAGCACTCTTTATGTTTGAGTGCTAACCGATAGTCCTATGATATGTTTTTAACGAGAAATCCGCAACTAAATATATTTGTATTTTTCAGCATATTTTCTCATTTTTATTCGTATTTTCTCTTGTTTTCTCGTTTTTTTGTACTTTTTACACTTTTATTTATTTTTTAGAAAGTTTAGAATTTTCTATCTTTTCACGCACATAATCGCTCATTGCATTTTTTCCTGTTTTAAACAACAGTTTCATTGCATGATTTAAAAGTTCCTGCTTCTCCGGGGGAAGATTTTTTCTAATTTTATTTACCTCTTGTAAATCACTAAACTTTAAATGCGTAAAATCATCTACTGTATGAATATTTAACTCATCTAAAATTTCAAACACTGCGCAAACAATTTCTTCTCTTTGATGTACATCCAATTCCATCAGCCATGCTTTCATGGTTTCATCAATAAATACACTCCGCTCTGCTACCTTATCCGTATAAACAAAATGCGTTCCTAACACTTCCCATGACATCGCATCATGCTGTCCGGCACCTGTATTACTGCTTTTTACCACGCAAACTTCTTCCTCATGCTCTAAAAGAAGCCCTACAATACTTGATTCCGGAATAATGGTATGTATCTTTGGAAGCATCTCTTGATATTCCTCACTATCCACCATTTCCCGACTAAATCCTGGTCCATCATTGCTATAAACAGAAATAATCTTATGTCTAACAATCGGACTACAGTGTACTGAAGCATAAACTGCCAGATTTCCTCCTTTGGAATGTCCACCGACACGCACCTTCCATTGACCAATTGTTACCATCTCATTTAAGTATGCTACTGCTTTTTTCTGTCCAGGTGTTGCAGAAAGATAACCCATATTAAAATTTTCTCTCCATCCTACAATTGTATCATCCGTCCCACTGAATGCCACAAAAAGACTTCTATCACCTAAATAAACGCAAAGCACTGCAAACTGTGACTGTTCCTCAATACTAATATCATTCACATAACCACCCAGTAATGCATCCTTATAACGTTCTGACTCCCCCATTTTTTTTAAGACATACATGGCTGTTTTGGTCATAGAAACACGTTCCATAATCTTTTGTTCATCATGCGTCGCAAAAAAAATCCGTGCAGCCTCTGCTATTCTGATTTTTTCTCCACTTTCAGGACTAGGAACAATTCCTGCTAAATCCACATAAACAAGCTGAGATAATAATAAGTTATCTACCTCATTGAATGGAGACCGGTCAAAAGTCAAATCTCCTCTCCAATCCAAATAATCTAAAATATTTGCCATAAAATCTCAATACCTCTTTTAACATCTCTATCCTAT
>CAYMHX010000300.1:0-2786 GCA_964390325.1 uncultured Roseburia sp.
TCTTACGCAGCCAAACAGCAAGTGTTTGGCTGACGTGTGAAAAGTAACTGTTACTGTTCACTTATTTTATAACAGAAAAATTACTGTTTACGAAATAAGAATTTTACGATATGATATATCTTGATGAAAATGTACCTACTCAGAGCTAAGCTCGAAAACACGATGTGTTTTCTCACTTTTGGTTCTCGCCAAAGAAATTTTCAAAAAAGAATACTTTCTTGCAAGCAAGAGGCATTCTTTTTTGAAAAATTGCCTTGACTCTAATAGTTACAAAAAATTATAGAACAGGAGAATTATTATGGCAAATCCAATCGTAACATTTGAAATGGAAAATGGTGCAATTATGAAAGCAGAGCTTTATCCTGAAATTGCTCCAAATACGGTAAACAATTTTATCAGTTTAGTAAGTAAGGGCTTTTACGACGGTCTTATTTTCCATCGTGTCATTGCAGGTTTTATGATTCAGGGCGGCTGTCCTGACGGAAATGGCATGGGTGGTCCTGGATATGGCATCGCAGGAGAATTTAATCAGAACGGCTTCCAGAACGATTTAAAACACACTGAAGGCGTTTTATCCATGGCAAGAGCAATGAACCCAAACTCAGCAGGTTCACAGTTCTTTATCATGCACAAAACTTCTCCACACTTAGACGGTGCTTACGCAGCTTTCGGAAAGCTCATCGAAGGTATGGAAGTAGTAAATGAAATCGCTGCTATTCCAACCGATTACATGGACAGACCAATTGTAAACTGCGTAATGAAAAAAGTAACCGTTAATACACAGGGTGTAACCTATCCGGAACCGGAAAAATTCTAAACTGTAACGTAACTATTCAGTACCCTCATAGTTACGTTACAAAAATCCATTAAAGCAACCGCTCTTTTTTTCGCACAAAAAGGGAGCATCGCTCCATAACTAAAATTTAGCTTTTTGCGACGCTCCCTTTTAACCTTACCTATCAGTTTTAATCTGTAACAAATTTTGCAACACTTTGTTTTAAATTTCCGGAATATGTAATAAGCTCCACAGATGAAGCTGCACATTCTTCTGAAATTGCAGAATTATCTGTAACAACATCTAAGATACTTGTAGATAAAGCATTGATTTCTTCCATAAGTTGATGTTCTAACTTACTTTGTTCATTCAATCTACTAATAATTTCATCTACAACATCTGTATTACCTGAAATTCCATTTAAAGATTCTGCTGCATCATTGACAATCTGTGTTCCTTTTAAAACACAATCTAATGCATTTTCAACCAGCTTTGTAATCATTTCTGTTGATTTGCTTGATTCTTCTGCCAATTTACTTACATTCTCTGCAACGATAGCAAATCCTCTGCCAGCTTCTCCCGCACGAGCAGCTTCAATAGAAGCATTTAAAGATAATAAGCTTGTTTCTGAAGTAATACTATCTAAGGCTTTCACAATCTCTTTGATTTCTTCTGATGCTTTACTAATATCTTTCATCGCTAAAACAGCCTTATCCATTTGGGTCCTTGTATATGCAACACTTTGATTTGTACCATCACTGGATTTTCTAGCTTGTTCCACAAAAACATCGAATTTTGTATTTTCTTCCAAAGTAAGCTTAATTTTATCCTTCAATGACTGAATACTATCTGTCTGATTTACAGCTCCTTCTGCCAAACTCTGAGATACTTTTGCTACTTCTTCTGCTGCTAAAGCAACCTGGTCTGCCTGTTCATCCATATTCTTAAATTCTGTGGAAAGACTTATTCTAATATGCTCTAAATTACGTTGAATTGGAACATAATCACCTAAATAATCCATATCCGTTTTCGATACCAAATCTCCATCTGCCATAACCTTGATATTCTTATCAATATCTTGAATATAAGACAAAATGCCCAGTCTCATATCATTTAAAATGTCATATAATCTTCCGATTTCATCTTTCTTTTCATAGACAAATTGTTCAGAAAGGATGCCTTCTGCCAAATGATTCAGACTGCCCTCCAATTCACCAATTGGTTTTACTACACTATTATTAAATGTTGTAGAAATACTTCTAAATACGAAAAAGCATACTATTAAAAATACTGCCAATATTACATAAAGGATAACTGCCAAAATATCTACCAATGTCTGTGCATCCGATACCATTTGATTCGTCATTTGGAATAACGTTTCACTATCTGCTAACAAAACAGAATAATCACCACTTTTTTTGAATGCTTCAATATCAGGTTTAATCGTTTTATTCCAATATACTTCTACCTCATCTCTGCTTGCAGGGAAATTTCCAAGATGCATTTGTTCTCCTATCTGTGTAAGAGTTGCATCTACTAAAGCCAATGCTTTTGATTCATCTGCACCTGCAATTACCTGTTTTATCACTCGCTGGCTGCCGCCTCGGACAATTCCCGCACTGTTTACTACAGCCGTATATTTAGTAAACACGAAAAGACTGACTGCTATTAAAATTACCACCCCTAGAATCAATATAAACACCCTTTGTAAAGTTTGATTAATTGTTTCCGCTATCGTTATATCCCTTTTTTTTGTCGATAGATTCCCCATAAACTATTTATCCTTTCCTGTCATCCAAAACAAAATAGTGTTATGTTTCCATTGATAATAGCTATCCTTGAAATCATAACACCATTTTCGCTCTACTTTCGTATTATCAAATGAAATACTTTGTTTATTTGTTAACAATTACCGTAACCATTCAGTACCTTCATAGTTACCAATTACCTACAAATACTTATTTTACTAACAAGCTATTTCCTGTCATTTCTGCCAGCTGTTCCATTCCCA
>CAYMHX010000301.1:0-2780 GCA_964390325.1 uncultured Roseburia sp.
GATAAAAATAAGCCGGTCCACATTGCAAAAGCCTCGATTGAATATGCGTTAAAGAATCAGTTTAATATTGTAATCATCGATACTGCCGGTCGTCTTCATATTGATGAAGATATGATGGCAGAATTGATAGAAATAAAAGAAAATATTGAAATTCATCAGACTATTTTGGTAGTAGATGCAATGACAGGTCAGGATGCAGTCAATGTAGCAACGACCTTCGATAGTAAGATTGGTTTAGATGGTGTCATCTTAACAAAATTAGATGGTGATACCAGAGGCGGTGCAGCACTTTCCATTCGTTCCGTAACAGGCAAACCGATTTTATACATTGGTATGGGTGAAAAACTTTCTGATTTAGAACAGTTTTATCCGGACAGAATGGCATCGAGAATTTTAGGTATGGGCGATGTTCTTACCTTAATTGAAAAGGCACAGGAAGAAATTGACGTTGAAACGGCAAAGTCTTTGGAACAAAAGATGCGTAAAAACGAATTTGATTATGAAATGTTTTTAGATTCGTTTAAACAGATGCGGAAAATGGGTGGATTATCCAGCATTATGGGTATGATGCCCGGTATGGGTATGGGAAAAATGCCTGATATTGATGAAGAAGCCGCAGAAAAGAGCATGAAGCGTACCGAAGCAATTATTCTTTCTATGACACCGGAGGAGAGAAGAAATCCTTCTCTTATGAATCCGAGTAGAAAACGTCGTATTGCAAAAGGAGCAGGCGTAGATATTTCAGAAGTAAACCGTTTGGTAAAACAGGTAGAGCAGATGAAAAAAATGATGAAGCAGATGCCGGGGCTGATGAAACGTGGAAAACGTCGTGGAGGTTTTGGCGGAAGATTTCCATTTTAGTTGTTAGAATCGTGTCAAACACGTTTTTAAATAAACATAATAAAAGTGAATGTAATAATTTTTTGATTTTTAGGAGGAAAATGAAATGGCAGTAAAGATTAGATTAAGAAGAATGGGACAGAAGAAAGCACCTTTTTACAGAATTGTTGTAGCAAATTCAAGAAGCCCACGTGATGGAAGATTTATTGATGAAATCGGAACATATGACCCAACAAAGAACCCAACAGAAATTCATGTAGATGCAGAAGCAGCTAAAAAATGGTTAAACAATGGTGCACAGCCAACAGAAACAGTTGCTCGCATTTTCAAAAACGCTGGCATCGAAAAATAAATTTAGTGAGGTAGGCTAATGAGAGAATTAGTAGAAGTAATTGCCAAGTCATTAGTTGACTATCCGAATGAAGTTGTAGTTACCCAGAAAGAAACAGAAAAAGCAATCATTATTGAATTGCGTGTTGCACAGGCTGATATGGGTAAGGTAATCGGAAAACAGGGACGTATTGCAAAAGCAATTCGGGCTGTTGTGAAGGCGGCTGCCTCAAAAGTTGAGAAAAAGGTTGTTGTAGAGATTTTACAGTAAAATTGAAATGATGAAAAAGCTATCTCCATTGGAGGTAGCTTTTTTAAAAAATGTGTAACTATTCAGAGCCAAGGCAACATGATGTATTTTTGAGTTTGGTTCTGAATAATTACATAGGTTGCGGGTGAAGTTGTTAAAAAATTAACATTAGAAAGGTACGATGATTGTATGGAACAGAGATTTCAAGTAGGAGTCATTACTTCTACGCATGGTGTAAGAGGAGAAGTAAAAGTATTTCCAACTACCGATGATGCAGGAAGATTTAAAAAATTAAAACAAGTAATTTTAGATACAGGAAAAGAAGATATAGAGCTTGAAATTACAGGTGTAAAGTTTTTTAAAAGTATGGTAATTTTAAAATTCAAGGGAATTGATGATATGGATACTGCAAATAAGTATCGTCAAAAGAGTCTGTATGTGACAAGAGAAAATGCAGTAAAATTAGAAAAAAATGAGTATTTTATTGCTGATTTAATGGGACTAAAGGTGACATCTGATGAGGGAGAAGATTTAGGTATCTTAGAAGATGTATTGCAGACAGGTGCAAATGATGTCTATATTATCCGAAAAGAAGGCGAAGATGAACTTTTACTCCCAGCGATTAAAGAATGTATAAAAGAAGTAGATATAGAAGCAGGGACAATGGTGGTACATCTATTGTCGGGATTGCGGGAGTTGAATAAAAAATAAATGAATTTTCATATTTTAACATTATTTCCAGAGATGGTAATGCAGGGACTTTCTACAAGTATTATTGGAAAAGCAAAAGAGAATGGACTGATTTCAATTGAAGCGATTCAGATTCGGGACTTTACTACGAATAAACATAAAAAAGTAGATGACTATCCATATGGAGGCGGTGCAGGCATGTTGATGCAGGCACAGCCTGTTTATGATGCTTATGAGAGTGTAGCAAAGAAAACAAAAAAGAAACCAAGAACCGTTTATTTAACACCACAGGGACAGACCTTTACACAGCCAATGGCAAAAGAACTTGCCAGGGAAGAAGATTTGGTACTCCTTTGCGGACATTATGAGGGAATTGATGAGCGTGTATTAGAAGAAATCGTGACGGATTATGTATCGATTGGTGATTTTGTATTAACAGGCGGTGAATTGCCGGCAATGGTAATGGTAGATGCGATTTCACGCATGGTACCTGGTGTGCTGACAAATGAAGAATCTGGCTGTACGGAATCTTTTGAAGGCAATTTATTAGAATATCCACAGTATAGCAGACCTGAAGTTTGGATGGGAAAAGAAGTTCCGAAAGTGTTATTATCGGGAAATCAGAAAAAAATCCGAAGTTTTCGGAAAGAAGCTGCGATTTTGCGTACCA
>CAYMHX010000302.1:0-2769 GCA_964390325.1 uncultured Roseburia sp.
TTTTTTGAAACCGAACTCTTGCATACGATCATAATATACGCTGCCCGAAATAGCTTCTGCCGTTGCTTTTTCATTAGGTATAAACAAAAGTTTACACTTATCTATAGGATAATGCAGATTATCCATAATTACTTGCTGTGATTTCTCATTTCTAAAATCACAGGATGACAATATCAATTTCATTATTACATCTCATTTCTTATGCAGAATATGCCATACATCATCACCGGCAAATCCACATTTTCTATATAATGCTTCAGGGTTAGTCGTGTTATCAACTTTGCCTGAAACAGTTGCAAAATCTGCAATATCTTTCATTCTAAACAACAGTTCGGTTACTATTAGCTGACCTATTTTCTTACCTCTATATTGCGGTAACACTTGTATCCATTCAAGGATAAGTTCTTTTGCTTCTGTATCAAAATCAGCTATGCCGCATCCTACATATTTATCCGTTGCTCTTTCCTTGACCATAATCCACAAAGCTGCATTGTAAACAGGTGTCTTGGTATAACTTTTAATAAGCTCTTTGTTTACAGAGATGTCCGTATATGAATCGTTTATTATCTGCACGATTTCTTTAATATCTTTCCGTGTTGCTGTGGTAATTTCAAAATCATTAGCTATGATTTTCGGTATTTCTTTGAGATTGTGATGCAAACGAAAATATTTTTCATCAATATAATCTGATAATATCTCCGTACTGAAATCATTATTGTGCATAATTTTCATATCAGTCGGTATTGTTATATTTTTCGCTTTCCAATACGGAATAGAAAGAGTGCCACAAGGATTGTTTAAATATTCGGTAAGTGTAATCATTTTTTCTCACCATTCAATATACTCATTAATAAATTAATCAAACTGTCATTCGGGATCGTCATATAGAACTTGCAGTAATGCTTCCTGAAGGTTCTCTTTTAAGTTTGATTATATGTTTTTGAATAAAACGCTTTCAAAACTTTTGTCTATTTCTTATTGGTTATTATGTATTCAGAATATGCAAATATATCAGGTATATTTGCAACCCTCACGAAGCCATTATTGGGCACAAGAATTTTTTCATAGCAACCTAAGGGTGCCCATAAATATTCCCCTTCATTCTTCTTTTCAGCCGTTATATAATTTCGTGAGCCATCACATATTTCTACTGGTATAGTTGTATATACTACTAAATCATGAGACAAATGCCAACCACTATTATTTTTATACATAAGATGTTCTATATGATACTTTTCTCGTTGAGTTATATTCGTTATCCCATCTTTTTCATGCTCTTCAATATATGATGATAAGTCTACACGTTTTAGTGTGTTTTCTTGAAATTTTGTAAATAGCGGTTCTTGAGTTGTAACATCTTGGACATTCAATAAAGCGGACTCATCCCATAGCATAAATGCATTTAATAATAAAGTCTCTTTTACAATTACAGAATCAATATCGTGTGTCGATTTTGCCCATTTTAATATTTCATCCGTAGACAAGGAATTATATGCTCCAACCTTTTTGATATAATTCACTAAATCGGTACGCTTGGTTACTGGTGAAAGGATGCAATCACCAACACAAATATGTTCATAATAACAATGCCCATCCTTTAAAGTAGCATCAATTACCAAGGGATTTTTTACAGTAATTTCTGTCTCGAAGATAGGCTCTCCATATGATTTTGCGATGTCAAAACAACTACAAAAGTATCGCCCTATAGAGATATCCTCAAAGCAACCACCTCTGTAAAACTTATAAGGCTGTCCACATAAATCTTTCAATACCGTCCGTTTTGATTTTTTATTGCAACTCAATTTGTTAATCATAAAAAGCACCCTTTAAATATTCAATTCGCTGTATTTCATCAAGCAATATCCATCCAGAGTTTTAAAAACTAAAAATATAAGGAGTTTTTGCATTTTCTATTGTTTTTAAATATTATAAACTATAATTCGTTGACTACTTTACCCTCTTCCATGAAAATAAAATGCGTCTCTGACGGTGAAATCAGAAACGCATACATCCGTATAAAAGAAGTATTATTTGCAAACGGACAAAACGGTAGCTGACTTCACCATGTAAATTCTTTTCATCATTTTGTCCACCTGCCTTTCAGTGATTTTCTATAATTATACTCTTCTGTACCAAGAAAGTCAATATTTGTGTTTGGTTGAAAAAAACTAATCAATATGTTAGAATGAAATGAATTATAATTAAAAATGAAATGGAGATATAATTTTGAACGGTGATACAGCAAATAATGAAACACTATCATTTACTGATATTCTTGATTTCATCGGTAATTTTGACACAATTTGTGGGATGATATCTGTTGCAATGGCAGTAATGTTTTTTGTATGGTTGTTAATAACATTCCGAAAAAAGATAAATAAAATCACAAAAAAACAAGTTGAATTTTTTATTGCTGACGGCAAATATATACCGCAGATTTATATTGAATTAAGCGAAGCAATGGAATACTTGCGCTATTTTACATATAGCAACAAATGGAAAAAACGAATTATTAGATGTTATAATACAGTTTTTAAAGGCTATGATGGTAAAGTAATCCTCAAAACTTTAACCACTAACATTAAAAGCAAGTTGTTTTTATTACAAAAAACTAAAACTATTAAAAGCAAAATTTCAAAGGCTCATAACGAATTGGAAAATATTAGAACATACAAAACAAAGGCTGAGGACGATAACAGAGAAGAAATTTTTCATATGCGTCAATTAATCTATTATCGAACTGATGCGTTAAAACAATGCGAACTTCTT
>CAYMHX010000303.1:0-2764 GCA_964390325.1 uncultured Roseburia sp.
GCCGCCATTACTCGCAATAATGACGGCTTAGTTAAATAATTAAGCAATAATAACGAGGGTAAGCCACATCTATGGTTTCCCTTTTTGTATTTCTAATATAACATATTATCCAATAAGTTGCAATTATTTTTCAAAAAACCAATGCCTTCCACTACTAATCCAACACCAATTCCTCCACCGTTACAAATACATATCCCTCTTTTTTCATATTATCAATTATCTGCAATGCTGCCTCTACGGATGATTTCGAGGCATCATGCATTAAAATAATATCTCCATCTTCAACCTCATTCAACACCCGCTTTACAATGACACTTGTATTGCTTGTTTTCCAGTCTAAGGGGTCTATATCCCACAATACTTCTATCATATCCGTTTCATAATCCAAGTCTTTTTTCCAACAGCCAAATGGCGGTCTGATAAACTGTGGACATTCTCCTGTGATTTTTTCTAACAGGACATTGGTTTTTTCTACTTGTTCAATGGCCGCCTCATCTGTTAAGTTACACAAATTTACATGCTGATAAGAGTGTGTTCCAATCAAGTGTCCGTCTTCATGCATTTGTTTTACTAAATCGGGATATTTTTCTGCTTCTGCACCTAACAAAAAGAACGTGGCACATACTCCACGTTCCTTTAATCCTTTTAATAATTCTGCTGTATAATCTTTATTAGGTCCATCATCAAAGGTAATCGCCACCTTTTTTTCAATTACTGATGATGTACTTACCTGTTCTATTTTACTATCCATTTTTATAAAAAAACATAGTGCAAAACCAAAGAAAACAATTACACTCATTCCTAATAAAACGATTTTTTTATGCATAATATTTTTCAAATCTTTTTCCTTTCTAAACTTTGTAAATCTTTGACAAAAAAATAACAAACTCAAACTTTCTTTTTTATTGCGAAAGAAATCTTTTTTCGTAACTATTCAGTACCCTCATAGTTACGATACAAAAATTCATTAAAAATCGCTTCGCGATAGAATTTTTGTACTCTTGAATCATTTTCTTTTGGTCAAAACAACAAGTGTTTTGACCTACTCTGAATAGTTACCTTTTTTCTATAATTTATGCATAAAATAATTATTTATGATTAGTAAATCTTAATTCCATGACGGACAGGTTCACAGGTCAAATCCACGCCCAATCGTTTAAATATCTTAACATCAACTTCTGAAAGCATAACAGATGTATGCACCTGACATCCTTTTAATTTTGGAAGCTGTTCCAATGCATTTTTGGCATCCGGATTTGTAAGTCCAGCAAGTGACAATGCAATTAACACTTCATCCGTATGAAGTCTTGGGTTTTTTCCACCTAAGAAACGCACTTTTAAGTCCTGAATCGGTTCAATGGCTTCCGGACTGATTAATTTTACATCGTGGTCGATTCCTGCTAAATATTTCACGGCATTTAAAAGCAATGCGGAAGATGCTCCCAAGAAATCCGATGTCTTAGAAGTAATAATTGTACCATCGGAAAGCTCAATTGCCGCTGTTGGAAGTCCCAGTTCTTCTGCTCTCTGGTTTGCTGCCACCGTTACTTTACGGTCATCCGTAGAAATTTTTGCCTGTTTCATTAAAAGTTCAATTTTATAAACTTCTGTTTCCGTATTTTCGCCTCTTGCTTTACGGTTTAAGGCAGTATAATAACGTCTGATAATCTCCATTTTAGAAGCTGCACAGCAGGCATCATTATCAACTATACAATTTCCAACCATATTTACACCCATATCGGTTGGTGATTTATAATAAGTGTTTTCACCGTAAATCCCTTCAAAAATCGCATTTAAAACAGGATAAATCTCAATATCACGATTATAATTGACCGTTGTTTCACCATAAGCTTCTAAATGGAATGGGTCAATCATATTGACATCATCCAAATCTGCTGTTGCCGCTTCATATGCTAAGTTGACAGGATGTTTTAATGGAAGATTCCAAATCGGGAATGTTTCAAATTTTGCATATCCTGCTTTAATTCCACGAAGATTTTCATGGTAGAGCTGTGACATACAGGTAGCCATTTTGCCGCTTCCAGGTCCAGGTGCTGTAATGACTACCAAAGGTCTGGTTGTTTCAATATATTCATTTTTACCATAGCCTTCTTCGCTGACAACTAACGGTACATTTGACGGATAGCCCTTAATAATATAGTGATAATACACTTTTCGCCCTTTTTTCTCTAAACGGCTTTTAAAAAGTTCTGCTGCATGCTGTCCTGTATACTGTGTAATCACAACACTGCCTACATAAAGTCCTTTTTTTTCAAATTCTTCAATAAGACGAAGTACGTCCACATCATAGGTGATACCTAAATCACCTCTTACCTTATTCTTTTCAATATCTAATGCACTGATTACAATTACAATCTCAGCCATATCTGATAACTGTAATAACATCTGAAGCTTGCTGTCCGGTGCAAATCCAGGCAATACCCTTGCTGCATGATAGTCATCAAACAATTTGCCGCCAAACTCTAAATATAATTTATCACCAAACTGGTTAATACGTTCTCTGATGTGTTCTGATTGAATCTTAAGATATTTATTATTATCAAATCCGATTTTCATACTGTCCTCTCATTCTGCCACTTTATACTCTATCCCTGCTTTGTATGTTGTACTTTTCATACCAACCACAAAATTATACCTTGTATTCACTAAAATTTCTATATGTAAAATGTGCTAAATTTTTAATAAAGGTTTTTTCGTTACTGTTCACTCCGTGACCAGCAACGATTGATTTCTGCATGCAAAT
>CAYMHX010000304.1:0-2756 GCA_964390325.1 uncultured Roseburia sp.
TCTTACGCAGCCAAACAGCAAGTGTTTGGCTGACGTGTGAAAAGTAACTGTTACTTTTCACAGGCATTATATCTCTGACAGCCTTAACAAACACAAAAAAATCTGCCTTGCCAAAAGTTCATCTTCTCGTATACTTTCTGCATAACTATATGCTAATTCTTTTATTTCTTTTTCATCCATCTTATCATAATTCATTACAATCTCATATAATTTCTTTATCCGTTCTGGATGTATCTTAATTTCCTCATGCAAGCACCTCCGCAGTTTTTCATCCTGATAGAATTGCCCTAACATCTCATTTATCATACGATTGCTATTTTTCATACCCTTTTCTCCTCGTTTTGCTATCTATTCATTTAAAGTTGTTATTTTTAATTGTAACAAGAGAAGAAAAAAAGTGATATGTGCAAATCGCACAACTATTATGAAACTTAAAATTCACAAGTATTTCCACTTATAAAAATGCTGTCACAAGTATGATTTTTCATCATACCTGCGACAGCATCATTCATTCTATCTTAGCTTGTCTGTAACTATGAAATCTTTTCTCAGTTACGACTACTCAATCCCATTTAGCATTCTGGCTCTATTAAACCGTATGTAGAACCTTTTCTCTTATAAACTACATTTACCTGTTCTGTTTCTGCATTTACAAATACATAGAAGTCATGTCCTAATAATTCCATCTGTACACATGCATCTTCTGCATACATTGGCTTCATATCAAACTTCTTTGCTCGTGTAATCTGAATTTCTTCTTCTTCTACAGGCTGTTCTTCTAAAAATTCCTGCTTAAATGCTGCTTCTGCACTCTGCTGTTTTGCTGCTAATTTTGTACGATATTTCTTTAGCTGACGTTCAATGACTTCTTCTACCACGTCACTGGATACATACATATCATTGCTTACCTGTTCAGAACGGATAATATTACCCTTTGTTGGAATGGTTACTTCTACTTTCTGTCGTTCTTTCTCAACGCTTAATGTTACATATACGTCTGTGTCTGGAGTAAAGTATTTCTCAAGCTTGCTCATTTTACTTTCCACTGCATTCTTAAGACCGTCTGTTAAATCGATATTTCTTCCTGTAATGTTAATTCTCATGCGCTATACTCCTTTGCTGCTTATTTGATACATCTATTTTTAACTTCTTTATAGATATATCTTGTTTTGTAACTATTTTGTTCCTTTCTAGTTACCTTGCTTCTATTATAACACATTTCCTTTCATTCGCAATGCAATTTTATAGAAATATCTATTATTTTCTAACAGTTTATTCTTTTTTAACAAATTTATCGACAATTTATAACAATTTTTTATATCATAGCATATCGATACATAAAAATAAAATGACACATACTTCCCGCCATTACAAACAGATGAAAAATTTCATGACTTCCAAATCTCTTATGTCTGGAATTAAAAATCGGACATTTTATGGCATAAATAATACCGCCCACTGTATAAATCACACCGCCTGCCAAAAGCCATAAAAACGCTGGTCTTGGCAAGGTTTCCAATAATTCTCCAAATACAAAAATACAAACCCAGCCCATTGCAATATAAAGCATGGAAGAAAACCACTTCGGACAGGTAACCCAGAAAAATTTAATCACAATTCCAAACAATGCAATTCCCCACACAGAAGCTAAAAGAGGATAACCCAATTCTTTTTTTAAAATTAACATACAGACAGGTGTATACGAGCCTGCAATTAAAACAAATATCATCATATGGTCAATTTTTTTAAAAATTTTTAATACTTTTTCACTTACATTGACTGAATGATAGAGTGTACTTGCACCATACAAACATACCATACTTATCGCAAATATCATCATTGCCAGCACTGTCATCATATTTCCCGTCATTCCAGCCTTTGCCAAAAGTGGCAATGATGCCAAAATCGCCATTACCATTCCTATAAAATGTGTAATTGCACTGCCTGGTTCTCGAATCGTTATCTGCATACAAACACTTCCTTTCATTTTTAAAATAGTTATGATTGTCTTATAATGTAGTTTCACAAACTACTTGTTGTAGTTATGATAATACTATCATTTCCAAATGTCAATTCTTTTATTATTTTTTTAACAAAAATACCACATTCATTTTCTTTACGGTTCGTACCGTACGAAAACAAATGTGGTATTGTATCATCATTGTTCTACAACTCTTTATTTGTGATATCAATTTTTTCGTTACTATTCACTTGTACCTCGTAAACAGTAACATTTTTTCCTTTTGAAACTTAAAGCACATAAAAACCTATAAATCCACATAACAATCCAATTACTGCACCTGCAACGACATCTCTTGGCTCATGTACACCGCCATATACCCGAATTACGCCCATTAATACACCCATTAATGCAATTAAAATCCCAGGTCCCGGATGAGAATAAAAAATAGTAACTGCAATAATAAAAATAGAAAACACATGTCTGCTTGGAAAAGATTTCCCCTTTGTATCTTTTTCAATCACTGGAGGAATGTCAAACTTCTCATACGGTCTTGGTGCGTTAATAATTCTTCTTATCACAGTAACTAAAACGAACGAAACTGCAGGCACAAAAACCACTTTAAAAAGCTTCGGGTCTTCTTCCCCATAAAGCACTGCCATATACAAAGGATATACCAAAAAAACTACCCCTGTAAGTATCTGATTTACACTGATAATTTTTTTCGCCTTTTCCGGGTCCTGTCTCATCGACTCTGTAATCTTTATATATTGTTCCTTTGTCATATGTTTCTTCC
>CAYMHX010000305.1:0-2734 GCA_964390325.1 uncultured Roseburia sp.
TACGTACGGTTCAATGGGAGGGGCGAGAAATTTGTTCTCCCTCTACCCTATTGTTAAAATCTAAGTATAAAAGGAAGTTATTTTTTTATTTTATATTTGGGAGCGTAAAACCCACTACCCTTGGGTGGTGGGATAGAAGCGACTTTTTAACATGATATTTTACTGAAACAATTGTCTTTTGGTAAAATATGTTCTATAATATGCATACAGGAGAAATCCAAGTCTTTCGGAAGGAGAAGTCTGTATGTACCTAACTGTAAAACAACAAGTGAAACATCTGTCAAAAGAAGACTACAAAACGATACGGGAATTGTGCCACACAGCGAAAAATCTCACGAATGAAGCAATTTACAATGTCAGGCAGTATTACTTTACAGAGGGGGAATTTTTAAAAATACTGTCCGATGGACAGCTTAGACTCCTTTTTCACAGCAAAACTTTAAATGAGTCTGCGAATCGTTGCCGGTCACGGAGTGAACAGTAACCGAGTAAGTTACTGTTCACTCTGTGACCAGCAACGATTGATTTTTGCATGAAAATTTGCTCCGCAAAGCAAAAATCAACCCCTGAATCATGTTCTTACGCAACCAAACAGCAAGCGTTTGGCTGACGTGTGAAAAGTAACCCGAGTAAACATTAACAATAAAAAAGTACCATTTACATATTGTTTGAATTAAATACTATGTGATACAATAAAAAAAATTATCTATGCAAAGGAAGAAGACATGAAGAAAAAAAGAATACCTCAAATGCATCAAATTAACTATGCAGTATTGATTGAATATGGAGTTTTAACCCTTATTTTATTAGTTGCATATATCCTAGAGTTTGTGAAAGGAAGCAGAACTCTTACTTATACGCTGGCATTTGCAGCGTTAGACCTTGGACCATTTTTTGCATATGCATTAATTTTTTGCAAAAATAAAACCTCGGCATCTTTAAAGTATATTTTAAGCATCGGATTTTCTGTATTATATGCATTTGTCTTGCTGACAGCCGCAGTTCCTACTACATTTGTTTATATTTTTATGATTTATCTTTTGATTATTCCGTATGGAGATAGGAAATTATGTTATATTACAGGTGGAATTTCGCTTTTAGCAAATGTTATTTCTACGGTGATAGGATTTAACAATGGTTCTTTAACAACAGCAGACTTAGCAATGGTTGAAATTCAATTGATTTCGGTATCAGTTGGAGCAATTTTTGCAGGATTAAGTACAAATGTGATTGGAAAAACGAATGCACAGAAATTAGATGAGATCCATGAAGAAAAAGAGAAGACAGAAGGAATTCTTACAAATACATTGGAGGTATCCAAAGAAATTTCTTTGGATATTGAAGCTGTTACAGAAAGAATGGAACGGTTAAGACAGTCTGTATTTGCAACACAGGATTCTATGCAGGATGTGACATCGGGTACAACAGAAACAGCAGAGAGTCTTCAGCAGCAGTTATTACAGACAGAAGAAATTATGGAGCAGATTGATAGTGCAAAAGAAGTGACAGGAACCATTACAGATAATGTAATGCAGACAGAGGCGATTATTAAAGTAGGAAAAGATAATATTCATCATCTGTTGGCTTCCGTAAATCAGTCTGAAAACGTTGGTGTTACGGTAGCAGAAAAAATGAATGGATTGATGGAACATACAAAAGAAATGAATACAATTGTAGAGATGATTAATTCCATTACAAAACAGACAAGTTTATTGAGTTTAAATGCTTCCATTGAAGCAGCAAGGGCAGGAGAAGCAGGAAAAGGATTTGCCGTAGTGGCAGGAGAAATTTCTTCATTAGCAAAACAGACCAGTGAAGCAACGATTAATATTACAAAATTGATTCAAGGAATTAATCAGTCTGTTGAAGAAGTATTTTATTCTGCCAATCAGATGATGGAGAATAATAAAAATCAAAATGAGTCAGTAGGAACAATGGCAGAAACATTTGAAAAAATAGAGGAATGTGTTTCTAATATCAATGAAGTAAGTATGGATTTGGATAAAGTAGTTATGGAATTAGTAAAATCCAATGAAAGTATTATCACAAGTATCAATCAGGTTTCGGCAGTAACAGAGGAAGTATCCGCTCGTGCAAATGAGACATTATCAGACAGTGAAAAAAATTCACAGGTCGTAAAAGAAGTTACAAAGGCTGTTGTCAATATAAATAATCAAGCAAAACGATTGCATGATGAAAACAATTAGTGTTATACTGTAATAACAGAAAATAAGAAATGAATGTAACTATTCAGAGTAAGTTTTGACCAAAAGAAAGTGATTTAAACTAATTAAAATGATAGAAAAGGATAAAAGATATGGATAATAAGAAAGTAGTAATTGAGTACAAATTATTTTTTGAAGCGGATGATGTAGCACAGACGCGAATTCTTTCTTCAGAAAACTATATTAAAAAATCAATCGCAGCACACAAAAATCCATATATTGCAAAGGCGAAACCGGATAGTGAGACGGATTTGGATGAATTTTTACTTCGTTTGTATTATAATGAGCATATCGAAGAAGAAGTATGTGCAGATGAGGATGCGGCAGAGGGATTTTTAGATGAATTGGCAGTTTTATTAGATGAAATCGCCAGAATGCAGGCTTATTTGGATATGGAGGGAAGTTTTTCTATTTCCTTTAAAGGAGAGCAGATTGCATACCGTTTCACATCAGAGGCAGGAAGTACAAATTGTAGTTTTGAAGAACAGTAGTTACTTTTCACACGTCAG
>CAYMHX010000306.1:0-2729 GCA_964390325.1 uncultured Roseburia sp.
CACTTGCTGTTTGGCTGCGTAAGAACATGATTCAGGGGTTGATTTTTGCTTTGCGTAGCAAAACTTTAAATGAGTCTGCGAATCATTACTGTTTGCGAGGTACGAGTGAACAGTAATAGAAAACTATGCAAAATGCTAAAAAAAGAAAGAGTATTGTGGTGAAATTGTAGTTAAATATATGAAAAATCTTGTACCAAATTCATCAATGTGTTATACTTTTCTTAATACATTATGATTTAGTAGTATAAAAATTGTTATCAGAGCAGGAGGATAACAAAAAGTGTGTGAACTAAGAGGTGAGTGACATGGTTAGGAAAGAGATGATAGCGATGCTGTTGGCGGGAGGACAGGGAAGCCGTCTGGGTGTTTTAACGGAAACTGTCGCAAAACCAGCCGTTGCTTTTGGAGGAAAATACCGTATTATTGATTTTCCACTGAGTAATTGTATTAATTCCGGGATTGATACAGTTGGTGTACTGACACAGTACCAGCCATTACGTCTGAATACGCATATTGGAATTGGTATTCCATGGGATTTAGATAAAAATTATGGTGGTGTAACGGTGCTGCCTCCTTATGAAAAAAGCGGGAACAGTGAATGGTATACAGGAACAGCCAATGCCATTTATCAAAATTTGAATTATATGGAGCAGTATGAACCGGAATATGTACTGATTTTATCAGGAGACCACATTTACAAGATGGATTATGAGGTAATGTTGGATTTCCATAAAGAAAATCAGGCGGATGTGACAATTGCTGCGATGCCTGTACCATTAGAAGATGCAAAGCGTTTTGGGATTGTAATAGCAGATGAAGATAAAAAAATTTCAGAATTTGAAGAAAAACCAGAGCATCCAAGCAGTAATTTAGCATCTATGGGAATTTATATTTTCAAATTTGAAGTTTTAAAGGAAGCATTACTTGCTATGAAAGACCAGAGCAATTGTGACTTTGGCAAACACATTATTCCATACTGTCAAAAAAAAGGACAGCGTCTTTTCGCGTATGAATATAATGGTTACTGGAAGGATGTTGGTACCTTGGGTTCTTATTGGGAAGCAAATATGGAATTGATAGATTTGATTCCGGAATTTAATCTTTACGAAGAATACTGGAAAATTTATACGAAATGTGATATTATTGAACCTCAGTATCTTGCAACAGAGTCTGTGGTAATGAAAAGTATTATTGGTGAAGGCTCAGAAATATATGGAGAGGTTTATAATAGTGTGCTTGGTGCAGGTGTTACGGTTGGACACGGAACGGTGGTAAGGGACTCTATTATTATGAAAGGAACTTCCATTGGAGAAGATGCAATTATAAATAAAGCAATTGTTGCTGAAAATTGTATTATTTGTGATGATGTTAAGATAGGAATTGGAGAAGAAGTACCGAATACTTACAATTCAGGAATATATGGATTTGGACTTTCTGTGATTGGGGAAAATTCTATTATACCGGCAAATATTACAATTGGAAAGAATACTGCAGTTTCAGGTAAAACCATAGCAGAGGATTATTTGGATGGAAAGCTTTTAAGCGGTGAAGTAATGATTAAGGCAGGTGGTGCGAGATGAAAGCAGTAGGTATTATTTTAGCAGGTGGTAACAGCAGCCGTATGCAGGAATTATCGAATAAACGGGCAATTGCAGCAATGCCGATTGGCGGAAGCTTTCGGAGTATTGATTTTGCACTTAGTAATATGAGTAACTCCCATGTTCAGACAGTAGCAGTATTGACCCAGTACAGTGCCAGGTCCTTAAATGAACATTTAAGTTCTTCGAAATGGTGGGATTTTGGCAGAAAGCAGGGGGGATTATATGTATTTAATCCAACCGTTACTGCAGATAATAGTTGGTGGTATCGTGGTACTGCAGATGCCATGTATCAGAATATTGATTTCCTCAAAAAAAGGCATGAGCCATATGTCATCATCTGCAGCGGCGACTGTATTTACAAAATGGATTTCAATAAAGTATTGGATTTCCATGTAGAGAAGAAAGCCGATGTGACAGTGGTTTGTAAGGATATGAAGCCTGATGAAGACATTAACCGTTTTGGTGTGATTCGCATGAATGAAGAAGCCCGTATTGTAGAATTTGAAGAAAAACCAATGGTGACAAATTCTAATACAATTTCGGCAGGTATTTATGTGGTGCGGCGCAGACAGTTGATTGAGATGCTGGAACGAAGTGCTGTAGAAGGCAGATATGACTTTGTAACGGATATTTTAATCCGCTACAAAAATATGAAACGAATGTATGGTTATAAAATGGACGAATACTGGAGCAATATTGCAACGGTAGAATCTTATTTTAAGACTAACATGGATTTTCTAAAACCCGAAGTGCGTAAGTTTTTCTTTCGGGAAGAACCCACAATTTATTCTAAGGTGGATGACCTTGCACCGGCGAAGTATAATATGGGTTCAGAAGTACGAAACAGCTTAATTACCAGTGGTTGTATTATAAATAGCAGAGTAGAAAATTCTATTTTATTCAAAAAGGTATTTGTAGGTAAAAACTGTGTAATTAAGAACTCTATTATTTTAAACGACGTATATATCGGAGACAACACACATATTGAGAATTGTATCGTGGAAAGCCACGCTACACTAAATGCCAATTCCTACTACAACGGAGAGAACGGCATAAAAATTGTATCTGAAAACAATCACAGATACGTGCTATAAAAAACAACAGGATAACGACAACAGGGTATGACAG
>CAYMHX010000307.1:0-2727 GCA_964390325.1 uncultured Roseburia sp.
CTTCGTGACCGCGTGTGGCGCAGGCGTGATTTTCAATCACCGCCTATATAGTTACGATTTATACTTCAATTATTGTAATTTTACGGTAATCAAAGCCTTTTTCTAAATCTTTTTCAATGGTAATATCCCATCTTTTTTCAGGCAAGATTTCTTCGATTAAGTTCGCCCATTCAATCATGCAAACTCCGTCACCATAAAAATAATCTTCATAACCTATTTCGTCCATTTCTTCGATATCCCCAATACGATAGACATCAAAATGATAAAATGGCATCCGTCCTTCTTCGTATACTTGTACAATGGTAAAGGTTGGACTGCAAATTGGTTCTTCAATGGCAAGACCTTCGGCAATTCCCTGTGTAAAAACGGTTTTACCTACGCCCAAATCGCCTACCAGTGTATAAACAGAACCCGGTTTTGCTTCTGTACCGATTTTTCTCCCTAATTCTTTTGTTTCTTCCGGAGAAAATGTTTCATATATGATTTCTTTCATAAATAAAGTGTGCCTTTCTTTATACGTCTTTAATCGTTACTTTCATTTTTACGCGAAATTTTGGCAATTTACTTGTGGCAAGTTTTGCCAGTGCCACATACTGTCCTTCCAACTGCCTGCGAGGTATTACATAAGCATTTGCTCTATTACTGTATACCAACACTAAATGTTTCGTTGCTACCATTTTATAAATTTGTTTCCATGCTAAGACACCATTTGATTCTCCCTGTGTGACAGTAAATCCATCATTATCTACCTGATAATGTAAGGGATTACTTAATACAGGAGATGCTTTCAAGCTTTGTCGGGAACGCAGCCATAAAGTAATCGGCATATACACCAATAGTAAAATACCTGCAAAAATATAAATTAAAATATTCCTCAGTGCCTCCTCACCATGTGTATAAAATGTATATCCTGCCAATCCAAATAATAACACCGAAAAAAGAATGGATGATAAACCACTAAATCCTGTGTACGTCTGGTACAGATTAAAACGAAACATATCCCTTGATTTTAATTTGACATTGAACTCTATTGACATTACATAGTCCTCCACTTTCTAAAGTATAACATAGAAAGTATAGCATTTTTTGTCAAAAAAGAAAAGATATGTTATAATAATCCTACCTCTGGAATCTTGGAAACTTGACTAGGAGGTGAAGATATGAACAGATATACCTTAGCTGATAATATCAGCCAGCTTTGTAAAGAACAGCACATTAGTGTCACTGCGTTAGCAGAAGCGATTGATAAATCTCCACGTCAAGTAAACAGATATCGAAATGGGCATTGTAAAAACATTCCTTTTGAAACACTTGGTAAAATCGCAAAGGTTCTTCGCGTTAGTATTTCTGAATTATTATCTTAAAAAAATGCACGGACTGACAATTTCATCCGTGCATTTTTTCTGTTGTATAAATTTGTCTTAATGCATCTTCTCTATCTTCTACCCGCAATCCATATAAATCACTTCCAAAGTAAACGTCCCAATTTGCATTGTATTCTTCGAGCTATTTCATCATCTTTCAGCTCCATCAGGAAAATAGTTTGTAAATCAATATTTTTATCCATTAAAGAGCGATAAACATTACAGTTTTCATTTCTTTGGGCAAATTCTTTTGCAATTTCTTTTAATTCTTCGCTCTTGCAGCCATCTTTTTGCAATTCAGTGAACTACCCATTGTCTAAAGCCAATGAGCTTCCTGCTTCAAAAAAATACGTCCATCAAAAAAGATGAACGCATTTTCTATACTTTATCTTGTCCCTTTTAAAATTGGTGAAATATGTTTATATATCAGCATTGTAATTGCTACCGAACACAAGCCTTTTACAATGGTAAACGGCATATTAAAACATACCAGACACTGTAAAATATTTTTCATGGATGGAATAATGGCACGATAGGCCTCTAAAATAACTTCCTGTGGCATAAAGTTGTAATAAATTGGATAGGTCAGAAAGTAATTAATTGGAATACTAAGTAATCCCATTAAAATAGCTCCTGTTAAAGCACCTTCCACTGCTGTTTTTTTACTTTTCTTTTTCTGATATAAGACTCCTGCCGGAACTACAAATGCTACACCCAAAAGGAAGTTTGAAATTTCTCCTACACCTCCTGTTGAGGTAATGAATAAGTGAAGTAAGTTTTTCACTAAGCAAATAAGTACGCCGCACATTGGTCCCATCGAAAACGAACCGATTAATGCAGGTAATTCCGAAATATCCATCTGAATAAATGATGGAATCAAAAATGGAATAGGAAAATCGATAAACATCAGCACATAGGCCACTGCTGAAAGCATTGCTGTTACTGTAAGGTATCTTACACCATTTTTGTTTACATTATTACTCATAACTCTTTCTCCTTTATCTTTGCAACAAGAATTTTTTTCATAATTACGAATAAGCAAATTAAAAAATTGTCTGTGTTTGAAAGACATGATAGGTTTTCTCTAAATGTTTTTGTATTAAAATCAGCTTAAAAATAATAAACCCCCGAATGTATTACCATACGGGGGCATGTTTCATTCTCTGTATGTTTTGAACACACGTTTCTAAAACATTGTTCTTCTCTCATCCAGACTTTACTGTCGGTTTCGGATTTACACCGAATCGGCCGCAATTGCGGTTCACGGACTTTTTGGAAAACCAAATCACCGTCGGTCGGGAATATTGCTTTAAAGCAAGCACCCTGCCCCGAAGAATTCTTATTCATAATTTTATTCATTATA
>CAYMHX010000308.1:0-2695 GCA_964390325.1 uncultured Roseburia sp.
TATATACTCCATATCCTGCTTTTTTCATTGCACGAATCCATTCCATTGTATAAGGGAGCTGCCAGATTGCTTTGTCTACATTCTCCCAAAAATAACGGATTTCTTTTTCATAAGACGGAGCATAGCTGATAGCATAATCTAAAAATTCTTTGTCCCCCATAGCACCTCTATCTGCTTCATTCCAAACACCCGAATCAAATAATGCTTTTGATAACGCTATTACCGTTTCGTCCGAATAACCCCATTCTTTCATTTTCTGCTTCGGCTGCCATGCTACCAATACCCTTCCTACATCCAAAATAATATTTTTTATCATATACCTTCTCCTTTAATTTCGTAACTATTCAATATTTTTCTCATTACCCTAATTCAAATTACCAAACAAACCGGAAAATGACTGATTTACCGAATTAGAAAAATCACTAATTCCTTCTCCAATTTCTTGAAGCTTTTCTACTGCATCATTGATATTTGCTAATGCTATTGATATTTCTTCAGTGTCAAGTCCTGCAATCGCTTCGTTTAAACCATCAATATCCAGTTGTGCAATTTTTTCATTTAACATTTCTACGTCTAAGTCTGTCATTTTTTCCATAACAGGCTGTATTTCTTGTACTGCTGTAATTGCTGGTGAAAACATATTTACTACGGCAACACCTCCAATAATTACAAGCACCAATAATAACGCTATAAAAAGGGTACAATAACGTGTAACCTTTAATTCCTTTCTAAGTGCATTTACCACTTCTTCCTGATTCATTTTTCCCTCTCTTTCTAAAGCATCAAAAATTTCTTTTTATACATTCTCTCACAGACAATCAGCAAAGTGATTGCCTGTTGGCTGAACTGTTACAAAATTTCTACTTCTATTTTTGAATTCCTTTTTTACTTTTTATGTAACTGTTCAGTACCTTATAGTTACCTTTTTATACTTTTCTTCATTCAGTATAACAAAAAAGAGTGTGCATTTACACCCTCTTTTGTATATTTCTATTATTTATCTTTCAAATATTCGTGTATTCCATTTGCTGCTGCCTTTCCAGCTCCCATTGCAAGAATAACTGTCGCTGCACCTGTCACTGCATCGCCGCCAGCATAGACACCTTCTTTTGAAGTTGCACCATTTTCCTCATCTGCTATAATACATTTCCATTTATTGACATCCAAGCCCGTTGTTGTAGAAGAAATCAATGGATTTGGAGATGTACCAAGTGACATAATTACCACATCAGCCTCAATCTCATATTCACTTCCTTCTATTTCCACAGGTCTTCTTCTTCCGGAGGCATCCGGTTCTCCAAGTTCCATCTTAATAATCTTTGCACCTTTGACACAACCATCTTCATCTACCAGCAATTCTACCGGATTTTGAAGCAAATCAAAAATAACGCCTTCCTCTTTTGCATGATGCACTTCTTCCACTCGTGCCGGAAGTTCCTGTTCACTTCGACGGTATACAATATGCACTTCAGCTCCAAGACGTTTTGCAGTTCTTGCCGCATCCATCGCTACATTTCCACCACCGACTACAATCACTTTTTTTCCTGCTTTAATCGGTGTATCATAACCATTCAAAAACGCCTTCATTAGATTATTTCTGGTTAAAAATTCATTTGCAGAAAATACACCCATTGCCTGCTCTCCGGGAATCCCCATAAATTTCGGAAGTCCTGCACCTGAGCCGATAAATACCGCTTCAAATCCTTCTTTTTCCATTAATTCATCAATAGTAACAGATTTTCCAATTACTACATTCGTCTCAATTTTTACACCTAATGATTTCACATTTTCCACTTCTGCAGCCACTACTTTTTCTTTTGGCAGACGAAATTCCGGAATACCATAAATTAATACTCCTCCTGCTTCATGCAATGCTTCAAAAATGGTTACATCATAACCCATTTTTGCCAAATCTCCTGCACAGGTAAGCCCTGCCGGTCCAGAACCTATGACCGCTACCTTATGACCATTCATTTTTTCTGCCTTTTCAGGTTTAATTCCATGCTCCCTTGCCCAGTCAGCAACAAAACGCTCTAATTTTCCAATCGCAACAGGCTCTCCTTTGATACCGCGGATACATTTTCCTTCACATTGTGTTTCCTGCGGACAGACACGACCGCAAACGGCTGGAAGTGCTGAAGATTTACTGATAATCTGATAGGCTTCTTCAAAATTCCCTTCCTTCACCTGTGCAATAAAAGCTGGAATATCTATTGATACAGGACAGCCTTTAATACACATCGCATTTTTACAGTTTAAACAACGTGCTGCCTCTGCCATCGCTTCTTCTTCATTATATCCCAAACATACTTCTTCAAAATTTGCAGAACGAACAACTGCATCCTGTTCGCGAACTGCCACTCTTGTTAATACATCCATTTTCTACCTATCCCTTTCTATCCCTCACAATTTCCACAGCCGCCATGATGGGTGTCTGCTTCTTCTAAGGCAAGCATTGCTCGACCTTCCTCCGTCTTATACTGTGCCTGTCTTTTCATTGCTTGGTCAAAATCAACCAAATGACCGTCAAATTCCGGTCCATCTACACAGGCAAATTTCACCTGACCGCCTACAAGGAGACGACACGCACCGCACATTCCTGTACCATCTACCATAATTGGATTCATGGAAACAATCGTTGGAATTTCTAATTCCTTTGTTAATTTACAGACAAACTTCATCATAATCATAGGTC
>CAYMHX010000309.1:0-2688 GCA_964390325.1 uncultured Roseburia sp.
TACAGCCAATGTACCTACAACATTTTCTTTTGCAATAAAACCTGTAACCGCTGCCGCTGCTACCTGCCATGCTGCAATGCCACATACAGGTACTAATAAAACAGCAATTGGAGAAGCAATCGAAGCAAGAATAGATGTATGCTCCATGCCTTCTTCTACAAGCTGGAACTGCCAGTTAAAGGACTGCATAATCTGGACAATCGTATTACAAACAAGAATGATTGTACCAGCTTTTATAATATATGCTTTACCACGAGACATCATAGAAATAAATGCTCTCTTTAAACTTGGAATCTTATATTCAGGAAGCTCCATGATAAAGAAAGATTTTCTAAATTTATGTCCTGTAATCTTATTTATTAATAATGCACCTAAGAAAATAAGAAAAATACCTGCAAAATACATTAATGTTCCAACCCAAGAAGCATCTGCAAAAAATGCACCTGCAAATAAAGCAATCACAGGAAGTTTTGCTCCACAAGGCATAAATGGTGCTAACATCGCTGTTGCACGGCGTTCTCTTTCGTTACGAATAGTACGGCATGCCATAATACCCGGAATTGCACATCCTGTACCGACAACCATAGGAATTACAGATTTTCCTGAAAGACCTACACGTTTAAAAATCGGGTCAAGCACCACAGTTGCACGAGCCATATAACCACAATCCTCTAATAACGCAATGAGGAAATACATTACCATAACCAGTGGAAGGAAGCCAACTACCGCACCTACACCACCAATAATACCATCAATCAAAAGGGCATATAAGAAATCGTTAGAACCTTCTAACATTCCGCCTGCCCATTCCTGAAAGCCTTCAATCCAACCTACTAAAGTATCTGCTAACCATGGTCCAAAGGTTGACTGTGAAATATCAAACACAAGGAACATTACTACTGCAAAAATTGCAAGACCAGCTACGGGATGTGTAATCACTGCATCAATTTTATCCTGTGCATTTTCATCTTTTGTAAATACCTTTCTTGTTTCCACTTCTTTTACAATTCCATTTACAAATGAAAAACGCTTTCTATCTGCCGCCTCTACTTCTGCCTTATTACTTAAATCAATATCTCCCTGTACATACGGTGCTTCCTGACTTTTTCCTTTTAAAGCAACAGCCGCCTTTACAACTTCTGCCAAACCTTTATCATTAGAAGAAGTAGATACGGTATTAATAACCGGACAACCTAATTTTGCTGATAAAGCAGCAACATCAATTTTTGTTTCCTTCTTTTCATTTACATCGCTCTTATTTAATGCCACAACCATTGGTATTCCTAATTCCAATAACTGTGTTGTAAAGAATAAGCTTCGGCTCAAATTTGTTGCATCCACGATATTAATAATTACATCCGGATTTTCATTTTTTACATAACCACTCGTTACACTTTCCTCTGATGTGAAAGGCGACATCGAATATGCACCCGGAAGGTCTACTGCGATTAATTCCTCCCCACCGTTATAGAAGCTTTTCTTAATCGGACTTTCTTTCTTATCAACTGTTACACCAGCCCAGTTTCCAACACGTTCATTCCTTCCCGTGAGTGCATTATACATCGTCGTTTTACCACTGTTCGGATTACCTGCAAAAGCAATTCTCATTTCTAACTTTCCTCCTCAAAAATTACCTTTATCAAATTCTTTTAGCATCTCTATCAGCAGAACTCTGCCTCTATTTGAACTATTTAATCACCTTTAACTAATCTTAGATAGTTATTACTAACTCTCTGTCGAAAGTTAGTGGTAATTGTTCAGTACACAGCCTTTTATCATTTTCTATATATTGAACAATTACCACTACTACATTTCTGCTCACTGTCAGCATTCAGCCTTATTAATATAAGGCGGCATTCTTCTTTATACTATGATAGCTTCTGCCAAAAGATAATCAATATTATATCTTCCGTCTTTAATTGAAACAACACAACCACGCTTTTTCTGTGAGATTACAGTAATCGGTTCCCCACTGTAACATCCCAGAGAAAATAAAAACGCATCCATTTCTTCATCATCTGTTTGAATTTCTTTAATAATGTACTCCTCACCAATCTGCGCTTCTCGTAATGTCATATTTTCCTCTCATTCCGAAGCGTTTTCGCTGAGGAACGCAAGCAAAATATCAAACTTTGCTTGTGATAAAAGAAATTTGTGACGCTTCGGCACAAATTCTTGATTGAAAAATGGCTATCGAGTCATTTTTCAATCTTTACCCCATTTCTGCACTATTTTTCATATATCAAGTTGCTGCACAAGATTTATTTTCTCCTATCCTATGAACAAAATTAGTTTTGACTAACCTCTATCAAAATTACCACTGAAATGCTTTTCTGTCAAGTAAATTCGACTATTTTTTTCATATTTTTCCAATTTTCGTTACTTTTCACACTTTTGCCGGCTAAGATACAGTGTACAGTGTAACGTGCGACCCCCATATCTAAAATCACTTTCAGCGAGATGGGTGTCGTTTTGGCTCTATTTAGTTACTGTTCACTCCGTTCCGGTAACTCATTGATTTTTGCATACAAGTTCGCTTCGCGAAGCAAAAATCAACTCTTGACTCACTTTCTTACGCAGCAAATCAGCAAGTGATTAGTTGCACTGTGAACAGTAACCCTATTTACACATTTTTTGTAACAGTTCAGCCATGTCAAAATACACAAATTTTGAGTGCAAATTTATTTG
>CAYMHX010000310.1:0-2683 GCA_964390325.1 uncultured Roseburia sp.
GGCTGCTGCATTGCAACTGCTTCTGCTACAATTTCATTTAAAACACCTGTCGCCACACGCATACTGTTATTTTCCAATACAGCATCAATCGTTTCAAAAATTTTACCGATACGCTGACCTGATTTCACCGAAATAAAGATAATTTCTGCATAAGGCATAAAACTTAAAATTTCACGAATTTTTTCCGTATGTCTGTAAATCGTCTTATCGTCTTTTTCAATGGCATCCCATTTATTCACTGCAATAACGACACCTTTGCCTCTATCATGTGCAATTCCTGCAATTTTAGCATCCTGTTCTGTGACACCTTCTGTCGCATCAATCATAATGATACAAACATCGGCACGTTCTACAGCTGTCACGGCACGAATAATACTGTACCGCTCGATTTCTTCTTTAATCTTATTTTTACGGCGAATTCCCGCTGTATCAATAAAGACATAATCTTTTCCATTGTAGCGAATATCCATATCGACTGCATCACGAGTGGTTCCTGCGATATCCGATACAATCACACGGTCTTCCTGTGCTAATTTATTAATTAAAGAAGATTTTCCAACGTTTGGCTTTCCGATGACTGCGATTTTTGGACGGTCATCTTCTTCCTCATCCGGATTATATGCCGGGAAATATTTTACCACTTCATCTAACATATCTCCCAATCCTAACATGGATGCGGAAGACACCGGGAATGGCTCTCCAATTCCTAAATTATAAAATTCGTAGACATCAGGCATAAATTTTTCAAAACTATCTACTTTATTTACTACTAAAACAACAGGCTTTTTGGAACGGCGAAGCATATCTGCTACCTTCGCATCTGAATCCTGCAATCCCTGTCTGACATCGGTTAAAAAGATGATGACATCTGCCGTTGCAATCGCAATCTCTGCCTGCTCACGCATCTGTGACAAAATAATATCACTGCTGTCAGGCTCAATTCCTCCTGTATCAATCATGGTAAATTCATGATTTAACCATGTCACATCTGCATAAATTCTATCTCTTGTCACACCCGGAGTATCCTTCACAATAGAAATACGTTCTCCTGCAAGTGTATTAAACAATGTAGACTTTCCAACATTTGGACGTCCTACAATTGCTACAACTGGTTTACTCATTTTTTAATCCTTCCTTTCTTAAATTATGATATGGCAAGCATCGCATCCAATAAATCTGCACCACTTGACCCTACAATAGTAATCTCTACTTCCAGCTTCTCTGAAAGCTCTGTCACCGTCATATCATCTAAAAGCACTTCCTCGCCGCTTCTAAGCAAATTAGATGGCAGTAAAACACGCTCACCTAATTTACCTGCTTCTTTTAATTCCAAAAGCTGTTTTAAGATATCCTGACCTGTTAAAAGACCAGAAACCGTAATCATCTCGCCAAAGAAATCATTACGAATTGCCACGACATCTATCCGATAATTTGGAAATTCTTCCATGACCTCCTCTGCCAATTTCGTAAGAAACGGGGCTGGAAGTTTTCCCGTCACGACAGTGACGTTTGCGACAGTGACATTCTCAACTGTATCAGAATTTGTCATTTTATCCTGCTGTTCTACCTCTTTTAACTCTGCCAATGCCTCGTGAAATTCATCTATCAGCAAACGCAGCATTCCTACGCCATTTTCTAACTGAATATAACCATCGTAATTTTCTTCCTCCGGCAATGGCAATTCTGCCAAAAGATACCATTCGTCACTGGCATGAATAAAATGTGTACCATAAGACTCCATACATTTTTCCTGCCATTTATGAATTAACTCCAATACTTCTAAAGCATCTTCTTTTGCAAAAGGCTCTAGTGGATAAAGCCCCTCACGATATTTAGAAAGTCCCACAGGAACTACGGATACACTTTCTAATAATGGAAGATACTTTGACAAATCAGAAATAGAACGCTCCAATTCTGCTCCATCATTCACACCTTTACAAAGAACAATCTGTCCATTCATATGAACACCACCCTCATAAAGTGTGTCTATTTTTTTCAATGCTTCTCCTGCAAAACGATTGTGAAGCATCATACAGCGAAGTTCCGGATTTGTAGTCTGCACCGAAATATTAATCGGCTCTAACTTATAATCAATAATACGCTGTAAATCTGCCTCCTTCATATTCGTCAAGGTAACATAATTCCCCTGTAAAAAGGATAATCTGGAATCGTCATCTTTAAAATATAACGTTTCACGCATTCCCTTTGGCATCTGGTCAATAAAACAAAAAATACATTTATTTTGGCAGGATTTATAATCATCCATCAAGCCATTTTCAAACTCAATGCCCAAATCTTCGTCATAATCCTTTTCAATCTCTAACTCCCATTCCTCACCATTTGCTTTCTTAAAAAGTGCGATAAGATATTCATCGTGTATCAGATAATGATAGTCAAAGACATCTCCAATTTCTTGTCCATTAATACTAATTAATTCATCGCCCGCTTCTAATTCCATTTCTTCTGCAATACTTTCAGGCTCAATACTAGCTATAATATGTCTGCTCATACATCCTCTCATTTCATTAAAAATCCATTAAAGCCTAACTATTTCATAGACCCATAGTTATAATTTTTACACAAAATAAAGTACCTGTCAAATTTAAGGCAAAAACTTTCTGACTTTCAGTTACTGTTCACTCCATGACCAGCAACGATTGATTTCTGCATACAAATTCGCTTC
>CAYMHX010000311.1:0-2671 GCA_964390325.1 uncultured Roseburia sp.
TTTGCTGATTTCTGTCAGCGTTATGATACAGCAAATGCCTAATGAATCATACAAGTCACTCAGGGGTTTATTTTGTGTACCCATTTTTAGCAAAATATTGTGTTGTCTGTTATAATGGTTCGCTGAAATAACCCTTATTCCCCATTACTTACCATGAGCCAGCCTATTTGATGTGGGTTGGCTATTTGAAATGGTGAACTTCACGGATTCAGGATAAATACCTAACTTTAAAACCTTGCCAGTATTTTACCATAATTAATGTTTTAATTCTACAAAAATCATCCAGGCATGTCCAAAATCCTGTAAACAGATATTATCCATCGCATATATAAGCGACATTATATGGACTGATAATACATCAGATTGAATCATTCAAATTCCTATTGTTTACCATATTAACTTTTCGTTTTTCATTGCCCACCATTTCAAACTATGTTAAAATAAATCCAACAAACTTCCTCGGAGGTATCACATGGCTATTAGTTCCAACAATGTCCAAGTCTATACTACTCTTTCCAAAGAACTGGTCACTGAGATTGATAAAGATGCGAAAACTAATTTTCGCACTCGTTCTCAGCAGATTAACATGATTCTGACCGAGTATTATAAGACAAAAACTACATCCAACGATGAAACAAAATAAAACACGAATACTTCCTCAAAACACAGGAAATATTAGTGTTTTATTTATGTTTCCCTTAATTATATGGTTCATGTGAACCATAATTATTTCCAAAACTCAAATTAATAGCAATCGGTTTTCCGTACTCCACTCCCTTTTTTACACAATAATCTATTGCACGCATTAATTCTGTTGTTCGCGGAAAAGAAGTTTCCCTTGGTGTTCCTAATTTTACAATTAACAATTCACTTTCAAATGCCACTCCCCGATAGCGACCATTCGATGCCCTTCCATTTCCTGCAGCAATTCCTGCTACATGTGTTCCATGCCCACTTCGGTCCTGACTTGGACAAATGGCATATCGTTCTGCCTCTGTTGGCTGTTCCAATGCACGATTGATAGTTTCTCTATCATAAACAGTATCCAATGTTTGGTCCCAAAGTTCTAAAATTCGTGTTGTACCATCTGTATTACGGAAATCGGGATGTGAGTAATCAATACCTGAATCAATAACTGCCACTATTACACCACATCCAGTCAAATTATTTCTGCTATTTAATCCCACAGGCGGTGTCACCATTTGTCCTGGTATGCCAGCTCCATTCTGCATATATCTCGTCATACTTGCCCCAGTCTGCAATGAATTAATACACGACGCACTCCGTCCATTATTTACAGCAAAGAATAACCGTTTCGGTTTTTCCATATATTCAATCTCAGGCAATGCAGCCACACGCTCTACTAAATTCTCTGGTACTTCTAAAATCATATATTTACCATTTAAATCAATAATTTTGATACGGGAAGCTTCTTTTGGAAATGCTCTTTCAAAAACTGCACGCAATTCTTCTTCTGTTTCATAAAATTTTACAATTACTTCCCAGTTGGCAGTTCCCTGATTAAAACCTACATCTAAGTCCATAGATTTGGAACGTTCCTGTGGAGTTGCTTCTATTGCGAGATTTAACTGATTTTCTATTTTTTGATTATCCATGATATATATATATTATTTTTATTATTATATGTATACTCTAATAATGATTTTTGTTGCTAAGTCTATCACCCAACCATTAACCTAACTTCAAGAATATATTATTTTATTTGCCCATCTTTACTTTTATTTTGATTTACTTCCACCCTATATCGTGTCTGAAGCCACCTTCACTCGCAATTACTTCACCCGTAATCCATGACGAGTAATCACTCTGCAAAAAATGTACCAGTCTGGCTGCATCTTCCGCTTCACCCCAACGTCCCAATGGAAAACGTGCTACAAGGAAATCATGTGCTTCTCCAAACACATATCCTGTATCTGTCGGTCCCGGATTAATACAATTTACTTGTATATTATACTTTGCAAGAGCCTCAGATACCTGTTTACACATCCCTACAATCGCTTCTTTTGATACTGCATATGCAATTTCATCTGTCATAGGTCCTAAATATTGCCCACTTGTAAATAATGTAATTGCACCACGCTTTCCTGCTGGCATTTGTTTATAAAATTCCTGTATCATCATCATTGATGCGGTAACATTTACGGTAAGATGCTTCATAATGTCTTCATAATTCCATTCACCGATAAGTGCAGAAGTACCATATGCATGATTTAAAACCATCCCATCAATATAACCCATGCACGAACTTGCCGCAGACACTACTTTCTCTGCTTCACCTAAACAACTTAAATCCGATGATAGCAATTGAAATATTGAGTGCCCTTTTTGTTTTAATTCATCAGCTAATTCAAAAGGGTATTTAATGATAACTGCATTTTACTATCACCTACTCCTTTCAAAACATCAAATTCATAATAAAAAAGAACCATTCGTTGCCAAATAGTTCCATTACATAGTTACAATACTATTACTTTCTTCTTTACATTTATCATCTTCTTTGGATAATCTAATATATATTGCAATCTGTTGTTTTTCCATTACCGGACTTCCTCCTTTCCCGCTAACAGAAATCTTTCCTCTTAAAATTGAATATTATTTTGTAACTATTCAGAGCAGGTTAAAACACTTGCTGTTTTAACCAAAAGAAAGT
>CAYMHX010000312.1:0-2653 GCA_964390325.1 uncultured Roseburia sp.
TATGGAAAAAATTAAGAACGAACTATTTGACCTCCGAGATGAGTCTTATTATAATTTCCACAAAAAGTTAATACCCAATATCCCGGAAGAACGAATTATCGGTATTCGTACCCCCGCACTTCGTTCCTATGCAAAAAAATTGGCAAAACAGCCGATTGCATATGAATTTTTAAAAGAACTGCCACATACTTATTATGAAGAAAATAACCTGCATGGTACGCTGCTTTCGTTATTATACAAAGACATAGAGAGTTATTTAATAGAATTAGAAAAATTCCTACCTTATATCGATAACTGGGCAACTTGTGATATGATGAGTCCAAAAGTATTTCAAAAAAATTTGCCATTGGTATATGAATATGTAAAAAAGTGGATTGCAAGTAGCGATACTTATACTATTCGATTTGGAGTAGTAACACTTTTGGGGTATTTTTTAGGTGAAGCATTTGAAGTTGAGATGTTGGATTTGGTATCAGAGATAGATTCTGAAGAATATTATGTAAAAATGGCTGTGGCATGGTATTTTTCTATGGCATTAGCAAAGCAGTATGAAGCCGCAATCCCATATTTAGAAAAACGGCGATTGCCTGACTGGGTTCATAATAAGACCATTCAAAAAGCAATCGAGAGCCGTCAGATTGATGAAAAAATAAAAGCATATTTGAAAACTTTGAAAATAAAGTAACTGTTCTGAAAAAAGATTTTATTGTATAAAATGCATAAAAAATTGTTTATTCTGTCTGCTGTATAAAGACATTTTATATTTTGGAATGATAAATGTTTTTATATGACAGACAGAATTGTGCATAATTTTAAATTTATAATATAATAGTAATAGATAAAGCAGTAATTAGAAGCTGATTTTTGTATTAAATTGCATACATTTTATTCATTTTTTGCTTGCCAAATCGTTCAGTTTCCTGTAAGGTAGTACGAAAGAAAGTTTTGATGGAGGCAGCTATGGATTTATTCGATTATATGAGAGAACAGAATAAAGAAAAGGAATCCCCGCTGGCTTCAAGGTTAAGACCAACTACCCTAGAGGAAGTAGTCGGTCAACAGCATATTATCGGGAAAGATAAGTTGCTTTACCGTGCCATCAAAGCCGATAAATTAAGTTCTATTATTTTATATGGACCTCCCGGAACGGGAAAAACAACGTTAGCAAAGGTGATAGCTAATACTACAAGCGCAGAGTTTACACAGATAAACGCAACCTCTGCCGGAAAAAAGGATATGGAAGAAGTCGTTACGCAGGCGAAAAATAATCAAGGGATGTATGGAAGAAAGACCATTCTTTTTATTGACGAAATTCATCGTTTTAATAAAGGTCAACAGGATTATTTATTGCCATTTGTAGAAGATGGCACTATTATTTTAATCGGGGCAACAACGGAAAATCCGTATTTTGAGGTCAATGGGGCATTATTATCCCGTTCTATTGTATTTGAATTAAAACATCTTTCTAATGAGGACATTCAAACACTGTTGCTAAGGGCTGTGACAGATGTGGAAAAAGGCATGGGTTCTTATAATGCAGTGATAGAAGAAGATGCATTAGAATTTCTTTCGGATGTAGCAAACGGAGATGCCAGAGCAGCTTTGACGGCGATTGAACTGGGGATTTTGACAACGGAGCGAAGTGCTGACGGTAAAATTCATATTACATTGGAAGTTGCAAGCGAATGTATTCAAAAAAGGGTTGTGCGTTATGATAAAACAGGTGATAACCACTATGATACCAGTTCTGCCTTTATTAAGAGTATGAGAGGTTCTGACCCGAATGCAGCAGTGTATTATCTTGCCAGAATGCTTTATGCAGGAGAAGATATTAAATTTATCGCCAGACGAATTATGATTTGTGCATCGGAAGATGTAGGAAATGCAGACCCTATGGCATTAGTTGTTGCGACATCAGCTTCTATGGCGGTGGAACGCATTGGTATGCCGGAGGCACAGATTATTTTATCACAGGCAGCTTCGTATGTAGCCTGTGCACCGAAAAGTAATTCTGCAACAAATGCAATTTTTGAGGCAATGGATGTGGTGAAACAGACCAAAACAGCACCGATACCTGTTCATTTAAAAGATGCACATTATAAAGGGGCAGAGAGACTAGGGCATGGCAAGGGATATCAATATGCCCATGATTATCCAAAGCATTATGTAAAACAGCAGTATTTACCGGACGGATTAACAGATAAGGTTTTTTATCGGCCATCGGAAAATGGATATGAGAAGCAAATACAAGACTATTTTAAATGGCTGAATGAAAATAAAGGGGATTAGTAGGAGGAAAAGAAAATGAAAGCTTATCAGGAAATGACAAGAGGAGAGCTTTTAGCAGAAAAAGCAGCTTTAGAGACAGAATACAAGAAATATCAGGCAAAAGACTTGCATCTTGATATGTCCAGAGGAAAGCCATCACAGGAGCAGTTGGATTTATCTATGAGAATGATGGATGTATTATCATCGGGAGCAGATTTGATTTGTGATGATGGTACAGACTGTCGTAACTATGGTGTATTAGATGGCATTCAGGAAGCAAAAGAATTATTAGGTGATATGATTGAGGTACATCCGGATAATATCATTATTTATGGTAATTCCAGCTTAAATGTAATGTATGATACAATTTCACGTTCCATGACAC
>CAYMHX010000313.1:0-2637 GCA_964390325.1 uncultured Roseburia sp.
CCCCGGAGGGTCTATATATGAGGCGAAGTTTTTAATCGCCGAATATATAGAAGCAAAAGATAAAGCATCGAATTACTGTATTTTTCCGTGGTATTGGGATTAAAATTAGCAATTTTAACATTTTATGGACGTACACTGTTTTATTCGGTGGTATGGTGTCATGATTTTAATGAGACTCCAATCATGCCGTTTATTGTAGGAACGCTTGGTATTGCATTCTGGTTGCGTATAGCAAGGATATTAAATCCGATTTTGCCTGATAGTAATACTGTTCACAGAGCTATCAGACATTTACTGTCGGATAGCGAAATAGCATGATTCAGGTGTGAATACTGTCCGATGGACAGCTTAGATTCCTTTTGCGTAGCAAAAGGAGTCTGCGAATCGTTGCTGGTCATGGAGTGAACAGTAACAAAATTATTATTATTTATGTGTTTTCATTAAAAAAAGTCTTTGTCAAATATAAGATTTTCTGATATAATAGTGAAGTCTATAATAGGAAAATAGGTTTTGTACTGCTTAAAGGTATGAAACGGATACAAAATGGAAATGAAATCGAGGGATAAAGTATGGCATTATTACAGAAATGGCATGAAATTGCTTATAATGAAAAATTAGACCAGGGACAGCTTCAGAGATTTTGGCAGAGATATTTTATGTTAGAGAAGGGGGTTTATGAAAAGCTTTTAACAAACCCTGATGAAGTAGTAGAAGGTACCGTAAAAGAATTAGCAGAAAAGTACAATCTGGACATTTTAGAGATGGCAGGATTTTTAGATGGTATCAATGACAGCTTAGTGACTCCAAATCCAATTGATACGATGGAAGAAGATACGGTAGTAAGTCTTGGATTTGACAAAGCAAAATTATATAAAAACATGGTTGCAGCAAAGGCAGAATGGTTATACGAATTACCAATGTGGGATGAGATTTTTGATGCAGATACAAAGAAAGCATTATACTTAGAAGAAAAGAAATCTGGAACAGTCATCGTTGGCAAGAAAGTTGGACGTAATGAACCATGTCCATGCGGAAGTGGTAAAAAATACAAACACTGCTGTGGAAGATAGAAAATACTTTACAGATGAGAGAATTAGGATTAAAATACTAAATTATAATCATGATTATAACATATAGTGAAAACACGTTGACGAGACGAGTAAATTGTGGAACGTAGCAGAGAGAGATGCCTCAAATGTATTACATTTGTTGAGCTGAAAGCATCTTTACCGGAAGCAATCGAAGACTACCTCTGAGTGACCCCAATCCGGTCCGGTGATTCCGTTATCATCATTTAAGGTCTTTTCTGAACATTGTTTAAGCAATTTCATTGCAAAAATATGATTCAGGAGTTGATTTCTGTTTCGCAGAGCGAATTTTTATGCAGAAATCAATTGTTGCTGCATGTAGCAGCAAGACGAATTCGGGTGGAACCACGGTAAGTATATCGTCCCAGACATTGCATAATGTAGTGTCTGGGATTTTTGTTTTATGCAGAGGAAAATCAAAGACAATATCAGTGCAAATTTATTTGCGAATGACATTGGATGAAGATTTGTTGATAAATATTTAGATAAAGGAGATAGAATATGAAAATCACATTAAAAGACGGTTCTGTAAAAGAGTACAGTGAAGCAAAATCTGTATTTGAGATTGCGCAAGACATTAGTGAAGGCTTAGCAAGAGTTGCGGCAGCAGGCGAAGTAAATGGAGAAATCGTTGATTTGAGAACAGTTGTTGATACAGACTGCGAATTAAATATTGTAACAGTAAATGATGCACAGGGATTAAAAGTGCTTCGTCATACAGCTTCTCACATTTTAGCAGAAGCAGTAAAAAGATTGTTCCCAAATGCAAAAGTGACAATTGGACCGGCAATTGAGGAAGGCTTTTATTACGATTTCGATGTAGAAGCACCATTTTCAAGAGAAGATTTAGACAAAATTGAAGCTGAGATGAAAAAAATCATCAAAGAAGGTAAAAAAATTGAACGCTTCACACTTCCGAGAGAAGAAGCTATCAAATATATGCAGGAAAAGAATGAACCATTTAAGGTAGAGTTGATTGAAGACCTTCCGGAAGGTTCTGAAATTTCTTTCTATAGTCAGGGCGATTTCGTTGACCTTTGTGCAGGACCTCATTTGATGAGTACAAAAGGTGTAAAAGCATATAAGCTGACATCTTCTTCCATGGCTTACTGGAGAGGAAATTCTGACAAGGCTCGTTTGCAGAGAATTTATGGAACAGCTTATAATAAGAAAGAAGATTTGGTAGCACATTTAGAACGTATGGAAGATGCAAAACGCCGTGACCATAATCGATTAGGACGAGAAATGGACTTATTTACAACGGTAGATGTAATTGGACAGGGATTGCCATTGTTTACACCAAAGGGAACAAAGATGATTATGAAGCTTCAGAGATGGATTGAAGACATCGAAGAACAGGAATGGGGCTATGTGCGTACGAGAACACCTCTTATGGCAAAATCTGACCTTTATAAGATTTCAGGACACTGGGGACATTATAAAGAAGGTATGTTTGTATTAGGCGATGAAGAAGTTGATAAAGAAGTATTTGCACTTCGTCCAATGACTTGTCCATTCCAGTATTATGTATACAAAAATACACAGAAAT
>CAYMHX010000314.1:0-2617 GCA_964390325.1 uncultured Roseburia sp.
GTCAGTTCAAATGCAAAAATCATGATGCAAGCATCTGATTGTTTGCATTTTGACTGACGTGTGAACTGTAACATAATTCATAAAAAATTTAGATTGTTTTAGATAAAAGAAATTTGTTTTTCTTAAAATCGTGTTATAATAGACCATAGGATAGTTTCCTGTGGTCTATTTTTTAGTATATATAGAGAGGAAAATATGAAGTTTCGTAATAAAATTATTATTTCATTTTGTATTATTATTTTTGTGCCATTAGTATTAGCGACAGGCGTGTTGTTTAGTTTTCAGCAAATCCAGATGAAGGTAATTGAACAGACCTATGGCATTGAAGACGAAGATTATGGATATCTGTCTAATTCGGTACAGCTTTTGAACCGATTTACGAAAGAACTTTATAAAGAGCTTCAAACAACAGCCATTGATATGCCCGAAAAATTTGAAGACGAAGATTATTTAGAACAGATGAGTGAGCGGCTCGAAGAAAAGGCTTCTTATTTAATTGTAAGGAAATCGGGCGAATTAAGTTATATTGGGAAAAATGCATCCACTTCTCTGTTAACTCAGCTTCCCGATTATGGCAGTGCACATGGAAATATAAATGCCAGTACCTATATAGATGTTGGGGAACAGGTATTGGTAAAGCAGGTAGATTTTCGTTTTCGTGATAGGAGTCAGGGAAGTGCGTTTATTGTAACCCGTATGGAAGAAGTTGTACCGGAGATTAAGGATTTGGCAGTAGATGCCTTGGTTTCCATTATTGTCATTTTGATATTTACAGCATGTATGTTAAGTGTTTGGATTCATACCAGTTTGATGAAGCCAATTAAAGATTTACAGATAGCAGCACGAAATATCAAAGAAGGAAATTTGGATTTTACCATCGAACCGGAAGGAACAGATGAAATTGGAGAGCTTTGTAAAGATTTTGAAGAAATGCGCCAGCGCCTAAAAGAGAGTACGGAAGAAAAAATGCGTGCCGAACAGGAAAATAAAACATTAATCAGCAACATTGCCCACGACTTAAAGACACCGATTACAGCCGTAAAAGGTTATGCAGAAGGAATTTTAGATGGTGTTGCCGATACGCCTGAGAAACGGGAAAAATATTTGCGTACTATTTATAATAAAGCAAGTGAAATGGATAGGCTGATTAATGAATTGACCCTCTATTCTAAGATTGATACGAATCGTATTCCTTATAATTTTTCAAAAATCAATGTTGGTGATTATTTTAATGACTGTATTGAAGAATTAGGGTTGGATTTGGAAGCAAAAAATATTGGACTTGCTTATTTTAATTATACGGACGAAGAAACTACAATTATTGCAGACCCGGAGCAATTAAGCAGAGTCATTAATAATATTGTAGGAAATTCCTGCAAATATTTGAATAAAGCAAAGGGACTGATAAATATCAGAATTAAGGATGTGGGCGATTTTATTCAGGTGGAGATTGAAGATAACGGTCAAGGAATTGCAGCAAGAGATTTGCCATATATTTTTGATAGGTTTTATCGGACAGATGCTTCTCGCAACTCTGCAACAGGAGGAAGTGGGATTGGTTTATCCATTGTAAAAAAAATCATCGAAGACCATGGCGGGAAAATTTGGGCCACCAGTAAAGAATCGATTGGAACAGTCATGTATTTTGTAATTAGAAAGTATCAGGAGGTAATCAATGAGTAAAGTATTAATAATAGAAGATGAAGAAGCAATTGCAGATTTAGAGAAGGATTATTTAGAATTAAGTGGATTTGAAGTAGAAGTAGAGAATAATGGAACAGACGGTTTGGCGAGAGCATTGGCAGAGGAATTTGATATGTTTATTTTAGACTTAATGCTTCCGGGGACAAACGGTTTTGAAATCTGTAAACAGATTCGTGAACTAAAAAACACACCGATTTTAATGGTCTCAGCGAAAAAAGATGATATTGATAAAATCAGAGGACTGGGACTTGGAGCAGATGATTATATTACCAAACCATTTTCACCAAGCGAGCTTGTAGCGCGTGTGAAGGCACATTTAGCACGTTATGAGCGGTTGATTGGAAGTAATGAAGTGAAAAATCAAATCATTGAAATTCGAGGCATTCGGATAGATAAGACAGCAAGGAGAGTTTGGATTAACGAAGAAGAAAAACAGTTTACAACCAAAGAATTTGACTTACTTACCTTTTTGGCAGAACATCCAAACCATGTCTTTACCAAGGACGAATTGTTCCGTGAGATTTGGGATATGGAGTCCATTGGGGATATCGCAACTGTAACTGTCCATATTAAAAAGATTCGTGAAAAAGTAGAGATGAATACCAATAAACCACAGTATATCGAGACGATTTGGGGAGTGGGATATCGCTTTAAACTGTAAGATGATGAAGCCCCAAATCGTCATAGATGTGCATACGCACACAGAATTGGCAAGCAATTCTGTATAGGGGAGTGTGGTATCGCTTTAAACTGTAAAAATAGGATCGACGTATTTTTAGTGAAATGATAAGATAAAAATAGAAAAGGTGCTGCCGAAGCAAACGGTTCGCCTTAGCTATTGGTAATTAATAAAAAAGCAACCTATATATTCGGCGATTAAAAACTTCGCCTCATATATAGACCCTCCGGGGGA
>CAYMHX010000315.1:0-2608 GCA_964390325.1 uncultured Roseburia sp.
CATGTTCTTACGCAGCCAAACAGCAAGTGTTTGGCTGACGTGTGAAAAGTAACGTATTTTATTTCAATAAGTGAGAAAATATAATTATCATCTTTGTAATAAAGATGGTTATCATATAAAATGTTTAGAAAGAATGAGAGAAAATTATGTACGAATTATTAAAAGAAGAAGGCAGAGCAAAACGAGCAGTATTTCATACCGTTCATGGCGATATTCAAACTCCTGTATTTATGAATGTAGGTACTGTTGCAGCAATTAAAGGGGCTGTATCTACAGAAGATTTAGAGAATATTAAATGTCAGGTAGAATTATCCAATACCTATCATCTACATGTAAGAACAGGTGATAAATTAATTAAAGAAGTCGGTGGACTTCATAAGTTTATGTCATGGAACAAGCCGATTTTAACAGATTCAGGCGGATTTCAGGTATTTTCGCTGTCAGGACTCCGTAAAATCAAAGAAGAAGGTGTATATTTTAATTCCCATATTGACGGTGCTAAGATTTTTATGGGACCGGAAGAAAGTATGCAGATTCAGTCGAATCTTGGTTCTACGATTGCCATGGCATTTGATGAATGTCCGCCGGCTTTGGCAGAACGTTCTTATGTAGAAAATTCCGTAGCAAGAACGACACGCTGGTTAGAACGCTGTAAAAAAGAAATGGCACGTTTAAATTCTTTGGAAGATACCGTTAATAAAAATCAGATGTTATTTGGTATCAATCAGGGTGCAATTATGCCTGATATCCGTATCGACCATGCAAAACGGATTTCGGAAATGGATTTGGACGGTTATGCCGTGGGAGGACTTGCAGTAGGAGAATCGCATGAAGAAATGTATCATATTTTGGATGAAGTTGTCCCATATCTGCCAAAAAAGAAACCTACTTATTTGATGGGAGTTGGTACACCTGCAAATATTTTAGAGGGTGTAGAGCGTGGAATTGATTTCTTTGACTGTGTATATCCGTCCAGAAATGGCCGTCATGGTCATGTATATACCAATCAGGGTAAAATTAATTTATTTAATCAAAAATATGAAAAAGATATGCGTCCGATTGAGGATGGCTGTGGTTGTCCTGCCTGCCAGAGATATTCCAGAGCCTATATCCGTCATTTATTAAAGGCAAAAGAAATGCTTGGTATGAGACTTTGCGTGCTTCATAACCTGTATTTCTATAACACAATGATGGAAGAAATCAGAGATGCCTTAGATGCTGGAAACTTTAAGTCTTACAAAGAAGAAAAACTTTATAACATGGGACAGATAAATCGAGAAAAAGAAGCGATGGGAAAATAATAAGTATTTTTTCAAAATTATGTTTTTAACAGCTCATACAGAGATAGGAACGGATTGATATGACATTTAAGTATGCGATGGTATTTGATGTATATTTACGAACACTTTTGAAAATAGTGAGAATAATAAAAAAAATGTGAAATAGCAAGGAAACTCTTGCCGAATGACAAGTTTTTGTGTACAATATGAAAAGTATGGTAACAATTCAAAATAAGAACTTTTTGTAATTATATGAATTGTTACAAAAGATGTAAAAGGATAACCGTAAAGAAAAGGGTTCTTTTGGTGCGAAGTTTAGGAGGATAAAATATGTTATCAATTTTAACAACAGCAGGTGCTGCAGCAGGCGGTACATTTACAATTGTCTGGATGATTGTATTATTTGCTATCATGTATTTTATGACAATCAGACCACAGCAGAAGGAAGAAAAAAGAAAAAGAGCAATGCTTTCAGAGCTTGCAACAGGCGATACTGTTTTAACAACAAGTGGTTTTTATGGTACAGTCATTGATATCACAGATGATACAGTTATTATTGAGTTTGGAAGCAATAAAAACTGCCGTATTCCAATGCAGAAAGGTGCAATTGCAGCAGTAGAAAAACCAGAACAGGTATAAAATGGAAGAATAGAGAATGTCATGTTAGGAAACTAGCATGGCATTTTTTATTCTATAGGGGAAAAGTGCCAAAAAAGTAACTCAAAAATGAGGAAAAAATAATATGAAAAGATATTTTTTTCTTCAAAAATTTAGAAGAATTAGGAAAAATGAACTAAAAAAGAGGAATTATAACAATAACTTATAGAAAATATAAAAAAGAAAAATAAAGAAAAGGTTGAAATGTTTCCAAAGATACATTATTATATTAAAATATACATAGAAAAAGATTGTTAAATTTTTAGCAAAAGATTTGACAGTCTATACGGGAAGAAGAAAAACGGAGGGCATTATGAAAAGTGATAATTGTAGACAAGGGATGCAGCAGGCACCTCATAGAAGCTTATTCAATGCGTTAGGGTTCACCGAGGAAGAAATGAAGAAACCAATGGTTGGTATTGTTAGTTCTTATAACGAAATTGTACCGGGTCATATGAATCTTGATAAAATTGTAAATGCTGTAAAACTTGGTGTTGCAGAAGCAGGGGGCGTACCGGTCGTATTTCCGGCGATTGCAGTTTGTGATGGTATCGCAATGGGACATACAGGTATGAAATATTCTTTGGTAACAAGAGATTTGATTGCAGACTCTACCGAATGTATGGCTCAGGCACATCAGTTTGATGCTTTGGTTATGGTTCCAAACTGTG
>CAYMHX010000316.1:0-2588 GCA_964390325.1 uncultured Roseburia sp.
GCTTTTTCTATGAAATTTTAAAATAAAATAAAAAAGGCTTGCATTCCGACAAAACTTGTGGTATTATAATCTTCGTTGGAACGAGATGCCGGCGTGTCGGAATGGCAGACGATGCAGACTCAAAATCTGTTGGGCGTACGCCCGTGCGGGTTCAAGTCCCGCTGCCGGCACTATAAAAATAGTCTGAAATCCAATAAAATGGATTTCAGGCTTTTTTTGTTACTTGAAATGTTAATTACTTATGATTACTCAAATTTTCTAAATAACATTAAGGAGGAAACATTTGAAGGGTGTTTGTAGTTTTTAGTGAATATGATAGGGAATATTATGGAAGAACCTTGAGGGGTTCTATTTTTTTATGGAAAATAAAGATAAACAGCATATAACAGTTGACAATAGTTATATACTGTTATATACTGTTTATAACATATAGAGAAGAAGTGATGAAAAAATAATTGTGAATAGAAAATTACTTAGAATTGAGAGGGAAAGATGAATATTATTATTAATAATTCTTCTATGCAGCCCATTTATGAACAGATTGTGGGGCAGATGAAGGAACAGATTATGAGTGGGGTATTAAAACAGGATATGGCACTGCCTTCGGTAAGAACACTCGCAAAGGAATTGCGAATCAGTGCCCTTACAGTAAAGAAGGCATATGATACATTGGAGTCGGAAGGTTTTGTGGTGACGGTACATGGAAAGGGAAGTTTTGTAGCAGGAATAAATCCACAGATTGCAATGGAGGAATGTCGAAAAGAAGTAGAAAGGGCATTTGAAAAAGCAATTCGTTTAGGTAAGAGTCGAGGAATGTCGATGGAGGAATTACAGGAATTATTTACAATTGTAATAGAAGAATTGTGATTGTTTAAGTATGTTAAAAAAATAACAAAAATTATGATTATTAGTATAAAAAAGTTTTGAAAAGGGAGAAAAAAGAATGTTACTTGAGTTAAAACAGGTTCAAAAAAAGTATGGGTCATTTTTATTAGATGTTTCTATAAAAATAGAAGAAGGACAGGTGATAGGTTTTATTGGTGCAAATGGTGCTGGGAAGAGTACCACATTTAAAGCTATTTTAGGATTGATTTCATTAGATGGGGGAGAATGCAGAATATTTGATAAAAAGATGGAAGGATTGGAATTAAAAGAGAGGGAAAAAATAGGAACGGTATTGGCAGATTCTTGTTTTAGTGGTTATTTGACAGTGAAAGATATTATGCCGATTATGGATTCGATGTATGCTGATTTTTCTAAAAAGGAGTTTGAAGAAAAATGCAGACAGTTTCAAATTCCGTTACAAAAACAGATAAAAGAATTTTCAACAGGAATGAAGGCAAAGTTGAAAGTTTTGCTTGCTCTTTCTCATAATGCGAAACTTCTTATTTTAGATGAACCGACATCTGGATTAGATGTGGCAGCAAGGGAAGAAATTTTGGATATGCTGCGTGATTATATGGAAGATGGAACAAGAGGAATCCTTATTAGTTCGCATATTTCTTCTGATTTGGAAGGATTTTGTGATGAGTTGTATATGGTTGATAATGGAAAAATTATCATGAAGGAAGATATGGACGTGTTGTTATCTGATTATGGAGTGTTGAAAGTGAGTTTATTGCAGTATGAGGAACTAGAGAAAGATTATTTGATAAAAGTAAGAAAAGAAATGGGCTGTTATCGGTGTTTGACGTCACAGAAACGCTATTATATGGAAAATTATCCACAGATAGTGGTAGAAAATGCTTCCATAGATGAGTTCTTGATGTTAATGCTTCGTGGAGAGGAAATTAAAAAAAATAACTAAGAGATAGTAAGTACTTGTATAAGGAATTTTAATGGATTTTTGCATAGGTGGAGTTCGTTGGAATTATGAAGAGAAATGAATCATTATAAATTGATAATATTTTGGAAGTGTTTGAAAGTAGGAAAGTGATTTGAAAATATAAAATGGAAGGTGGAGCTTATATATGAAAGGATTGTTGATAAAAGATTTAAAATATTTAATCATGCAGAAAAGGTTTTTTATAGTGGTATTGGGATTTGGTTTTTTTCTTAGTATATCTGGTGAAAATCCGCTATCTTGTATTGGATATGTTACAATGTTGATTACGATATTTACATTGAGTACCATTAGTTATGATGAATATGAAAATGGAATGGCATTTTTGATGACATTGCCAATTCATAGAAATATGTACGCAATAGAGAAATATATTTTTGCAGGCACAATGGCGATTATTTCTGCAATGGCGGCTTCTGGAATAGCATTCATTGCAGCAAAAATATTGAATATGACACTTAGTATGAAAGAATTATTTGCAACGAGTGGTATTATGATGATATTTTCATGGCTGACTTTAGCAGTTACGATTCCAATGCAGATAAAGTATGGGGTAGAAAAAGCTAGAATGGTCATGCTTTTAATATGTGGAGGTATATTAGGAATTGGATTTTTATTTTCAAAGGGAAGTGTATATTTTGAAGTAGATGTTTATGCAATGGTTGAGAATGTTTTTTCTATGAATAAGATAGTTCTTTTTGTAATTGGTGTAGCGGTATTTATGATTGCATTGTTGTCATCTTAT
>CAYMHX010000317.1:0-2584 GCA_964390325.1 uncultured Roseburia sp.
TCATGTTCTTACGCAGCCAAACAGCAAGTGTTTGGCTGACGTGTGAAAAGTAACACACCAACCTAAAAACCTCATATATTTTCAGAATAGGAATTGTTTTATTGCTAAAAAATTGATAGAATAGAATTGTTGCAATGGTTTTAAAATCTTTGTAAACGAATGAAAAATGTAACTATTCAGTAGGTCTGTGCATTTACTGTACAGACCGTGAAAAAATGATGCAGGAGTGCAAAAATCTTATTGCCAAAGGTAATTTTAAATGGATTTTTGCATCGTAACTGGAAGGTACTGAACAGTTACTGAAAAATATTTGTGAATAGGGGTATGAGGTGAGTATGACACGAGAAGAACGAAAATTAAAACGTGAGCATGATACGAAGAATGCGGTTGCATTAATTGTAGGAATTGTATGTATTGTGATAGCAGTAGGAATTGGAGGCGTATTATTAGCAGGAACATTTATGAAAAATCAAACGGTTGCAGATACGCAGAACAATACTAATACTAATACGAATACGCAGACAAATCCGGATGGAGAGCAGCAACAGGAACCTGTTACAGAAACACCTGTGATTGACCCATTGACAGAACAGGCGATAGCAGTAGTAACAAATATGACTTTAGAGCAGAAAATTGCTCAGATGTTTGTAGTGACACCGGATGCATTTACAGGTACAATCGGTGCTTCCGTAGTAGGAAATACCACAAAACAGAATTTTGCAAAATATCCTGTGGGCGGCTTGATTTATGAAAAAAATAATTTTAAAACAAAAGAACAGACCATGGCGATGTTAGAAGCAATGCAGGCGTTAAGTAAGGAAACACTGGCACTTCCGATTTTCTTAGGTGTAGAGGAAGAAGGCGGAAGAAATTCAGTAATTGCCTCAAGGTCACCACTTGATGTCGAGAATCTGGATGATATGAGTGTAGTAGGAGCATCGAAAGATGCAGCAAAGGCTTACGAATCGGCAGCCATTGTTGGTACTTATTTGCAGGAGTTAGGATTTAATTTGGATTTAGCTCCGGTAGCAGATGTTTTGACAAATGATTCTAATACAGAACTTACAGGAAGAAGTTTTGGTAGTGACAGTGCCTTAGTTGGTGATATGACTGTTTCCGCGTTACAGGGTTTGAAAGAAAAAAATATTTACGGAGTCGTAAAACATTTCCCGGGATTAGGAGCAACAGCAGGCAATTGTGCAGAAGGAGCAGTTTCTACGGATAAGACGTTAGAAGAATTACAGGCATGTGAACTTTTGCCTTTCCAAAAAGCAATTGAAGCAGGCACATCCTTTATTATGGTTGGGCATATTTCGGTACCGAATATAACAGGAAATAATATTCCAAGCTCTTTATCGGATTATATGATTTCACAGGTGCTTAGAACCGAGATGGGATATAAAGGTATTATCATTACAGATGCATTGAATCAGAAAGCGATTACTGATTCTTATGATTCTTCAGAGGCAGCAGTAATGGCAATCAATGCAGGGGCAGATATGATTTTAATGCCAGCTGATTTTACAGCAGCTTATAATGGTGTATTAGAAGCAGTACAAAATGGAGTTATTTCAGAAGAAAGAATTAATACTTCGTTGGTTCGTATTGTAAAAGTAAAATTAGAAATGTAATATAAAAAAAAGAGAAACCGACTTGTAAAGGTTAAATAAAAGATAATTATTCAGAGAAGGTTAAAACACTTGCTGTTTTAACCAAAAGAAAGTGATTCATGGGTGCAAAAATTTCATTGCGGAGCAATTTTTAATGAATTTTTGCATCGTAACTATGAAGGTACTGAATAGTTACGACAAAAGTTTAACAATTTCAGGTCGGTTTTTATTATCTTTAAATATATGTAATTTTGTTGCAGGATTTCGGATGTTTGTTGCAGTATGCAAAGAACTACTTGCGAAAGAAAAGGAACGCAGATATAATGGAATTACTAGGAAGTAATCCGTTGCAGGAGCGGTATGAAGTAGCAGCGGAACATATTGTAATTATTCAGAAGTAGGTTAAAACACTGGTTGTTTTGAACGTGAGAAAATGATTAGAGAATGAGCAAATTTTTATCAGTAAAGCTGATTTTTAGTGAATTTGCGAAGCGTAATTATGAAGGTACTGAATAATTACCCAAATATTATATTATGATGTAAGGAGAGTAAAAAAATGGTTTGGGAAAAGGTACTTGCAAAATTCAAAGAGTTATTTGGCGATGAAGGCGAAATTGGTGTATATTTTGCACCGGGACGTGTAAACATGATTGGTGAGCATACAGATTATAATGCGGGTCATGTATTTCCATGTGCATTGACAATCGGTACATATGGTGTAGCAAGAAAAAGAGAAGATAAGAAACTTCGTTTCTACTCTTTAAATTTTGAACACTTAGGTGTGTTGGAATCATCTGTGGAAGATTTGAAACCGGAAAAAGAAGCAGACTGGACGAACTATCCAAAGGGAATTATGTGGGCATTTGGTGAAAAGGGAATGAAAGTAGAACAGGGTATGGATATTGTGTTATTCGGTAACATTCCAAATGGTTCCGGACTTTCTTCTTCAGCATCCGTAGAAGTGTTGACAGGAT
>CAYMHX010000318.1:0-2558 GCA_964390325.1 uncultured Roseburia sp.
TTCAATACAAGCTGTTTTTCCTTGAAATGGTCCTAATACCAGTTTTCCCTGTTCCATCAAATAAAATCCAGCCCAATTAATATCTTCTAAAGTCTGATAAAGCAATGCTGACGCATTTGCCATATTTGCAATCAAATGAGGTACATCTCCTATCAATGCCTCAAGCTGTGTATTCATCTGTTTATATTGTTCTAACTTTTTACTCATTCAATCTCCACTCCTAATTTTAATAGCCCGGAAAACCATTCCTGTTTTCCGGGCTAAATCGTAATTGTTCAGTACCTTCACAGTCACAATGCAAAAATCTATTACTGTGTAAATTACGCTGCAACGAGATTTTAAACTGCCTTTGGCAGTATTCACACCTGAATCACTTTCTTTTGTTCAAAACAGCAGGTGTTTTGAACTGTTCTGAATAGTTACGCTAAATCTTACTTATACATGAAATACATACTTATCCAATCTATCCATCGCCTCAACTACCAAACTATAAGGCACAGCCAAATTCATACGAATTGTATCTGCCACTCCAAATTGGCTTCCATCCTGCCAAATAACACCAACTTCTGCACCAGCCCGTAACAGTTCGTCTAAAGACTTTCCATTCTCTTTTAACCACTCTGCACAATCTAAATACATCATATAAGTAGCCTCTGGTTTTGAAACCTTAACGCCCTTAAAATTCTCTATTATAAAATCATACGCATAATCCACATTCTGCTTCAATACCTGACGAAGTTCTTCTACCCATTCCTGTCCTTCTTTACGATACGCCCCAATCAAAGCATGCATAGACAAGACATTCATGGAATTGTAATGTGTCAAAGAACCTTCCCTCTTTACCTTATCATTCAAATACTTATTATAAATAATGTGATAAGAGCCAATTAAACCAGCCAAATTAAAGGTCTTAGACGGTGCATATACACCAATGGTACGCTGTTTTGCATCTTCTGAAACTGACTGTGTCGGAATATGTTTCTTTTCTCCAATAATCAAATCTGACCAAATTTCATCTGAAACAACAATACAATCATTGTCCTTAAAAACCTTCATCGCACCTTCAATTTCTTCACGTTCCCACACACGACCACATGGATTATGAGGACTGCAAAATACTGCAAAATGAATTTTATTTTCCTTTATTTTTCGGTCCATATCTTCAAAATCCATTCTCCATATACCATTCTCATCTTTTTTCAAATCACTGAAAATAATTTTTCTTCCCAAATCTTCAAATACATGTAAAAATCCAATATAGCATGGTCTATGTACCAAAATCGCCTCTCCCTGAGAAGTAAATGCATTTAATGCAGAAGCTACACAGCCTAACACCCCATTTTCATAACCAATATGCTCTACCTCTATTCCTTCTACACCATTCCTATCCTTCTGCCAGTTTTTAATAGACTGATAATACTCCTGACTTGGCATGAAATATCCATATGCAGGATGTGCCATTCGTTCCACAACAGCTTCTTGAATTGTCGGCACAGTCGCAAAATTCATATCTGCAACCCACATCGGAATCTTAGAAAACCCTTCTTTCACTTCTACCCCAGGAATCGGAATAAAATCCACCGCAATCGCATCTTTTCCTGCTCGGTCCATAATTGTTGTAAAATCGTACTTCATCTTTCCCTTCTCCTTTGAAAAATACTATGATCGTAACTATTCCATCCCCTAATAGTTACCCATTATCTATAAAAGAGTAACCAAAAAACTGCATAAAAACATCCTTATTTTGTTCACACTACAAAGACAAGGTGCATTTTTATTATACAAACTATAAATGAGCAAATACAGAAAATTGCACAAAAATACTTATAAATTGTTTTCTATACAAAGACATTTTTTGTTTTTGAGCAAAATTGTCCGTATTAGAAAGATAAATTTGTACAATATTTTAAATTTGCTCAATTATAGTATACAAATGTCTTTTGCACGCAGATAAATTTGTGCAACATTTTAAACACTCTTAGGAATAGACCTTATGTTAGAATTATACCACACTTCTCTCCAATAAAAAACAGAAAATATTTCTCGTGAGAACCTCAACTATAAGGTGTATAGTGCTATTGCAACGATACCACACCAATTATTTGACTACTGCATGGAAAGAGAACTGCTAGAGGAAAATCCAATGGATAAATTCAAAATAAAAAAGAATGTTTTTCGCCACGATAAAAAGCCCGCAGCAGAAACACAAGTTTTTACAGATGAAGAAAAGCAACTCTTAGAAGATTTGATTTTAAAAAAATTTGAAAGAAATCCCGATTATAGTACAACCGGACTGGCATTAATTTTACTTTTTCAGACTGGGTAAGAAAGATTGCAGGACATTCAGATTTAGCACTCACGAATTCCTGCTATGTCCATAACCGCAACCCTGCATCGCAAACCCTAGAAGTTTTAAACCAAGTACTCTAAAAAGTACGCAAGAATAGGAAATAGTATACAACACAAAAAAGAAAAAATGCTGATTTTCTCAACATTTTCTCTGCTTTTTAATGAGACATCGGGGATTCGAACCCCGGACAACTTGATTAAAAGTCAAG
>CAYMHX010000319.1:0-2556 GCA_964390325.1 uncultured Roseburia sp.
ATCATATCTGCTCCCGGATTACGGTAGAATGAAAAATCTCTGTCACCATTTTCTTTTTTTTGTACAAAGGCAAGTGTCGTATTGACCTGATTATCCATCTGTAAATCATTTGTATCGATTTCATGTGCCTGTAATACCGATTTTAAATAATTTCCAAACATATCATTTCCAACTTTTCCAATAAAAGCAGTTCGTCTGCCTAAATTCCGAAGCATAGATAACACATTACATGGTGCACCTCCCGGATTTGCCTCAAAGGTAACGTTGCCCTGCTCACTCATTCCATGCTCTGTAAAGTCAATTAAAAGTTCTCCTAATGCTGCTACATCATATTTTTTATTCATTTTTACCTCTTTCAATCTTTTTCTCTCATTTCTCAAGCCACAAATATTGATACGGCTGTAAATACAATTCTTCGCCCACGATTATTTCTTCCTCAAACATATTTCGATATGCTTCTTTTAACTCCACAATCCATACTCGCTGTACCTGTGATGAGAAATTAAATAATCCTATCACAGATTTTTCTTTTTCGATTCTTATCATACCAAGTACGGCATTATTATGTGTTTCTATTGCATAGACATCTGCATTTCCTGAAAAAATAGTATCTGACTGACGTTTCTGTTCCAATTCTGAAAGACCATAAAACATACCGGAAACTGCCATTCCTTCGATGGAATTTTCTTTTGTTTCTTTCATATTAGATTTCTGTACACAGACTGCTTCTTTTTTTACATTATGACTTTCTCTGATTAAATTCGCTTTTTCCCAATTAAATTTTCCACGATGAATATAACGAGAATCTTCTCTTTTAAATGGATTTCCCCGATAACTCCAGTCATTGAAAGCAGCAACCTCATCTCCGCTATAAATCACAGGTATTCCGGACTGAAATAATAAAAATGCATGAAGCATTAAATCCAATTGAATCCCTGTTTGTAATTTCTCCCTATTTCCTTCAAATTCTGCACATTCAATTCCACACATAGAAGCTGTCGTTGCACAAAATCTGGCATCTTTTGTTACTGGGTCTGCATTATATAATTCACCGACACTGGTACTTTCCTCGTAATTGCCCAAAAAGTAATCGTTCAAAAATTGTTTATGTTCGATTTCCTCCATGCCCCATTCTTTTAATTTTGCATAATCCAACCCCCAGCCAATATCATCATGGCAACGCAGATAATTTAAAAAGCTGTATTCCTTTGGCAGGCTGTATAACTGCTCCATCTGACTTTTTAATAGCCGAACATCTTTTGTCGCAACTGTATGCCATAAAGTTGCCATTGTTGTTACATTATATAACAAATGACATTCCTGTTTTTCTACTGTACCAAAATACGGTGCTAATTCTTTTGGCTCCATTACCACTTCTCCCAAAAGCAAAATACCAGGGCAAACAATTTCCGCTATCATTCTCATTAAACGCACAATTGTATGCACTTGTGGAAGATTTCTGCAATTTGTTCCTAATTCTTTCCATATATAAGGAACCGCATCAATACGAATCACATCAATTCCCTGATTTGCAAGGAAAAGCAAATTATAAGTCATTTCATTAAAAACGGCTGGATTCGCATAGTTTAAATCCCACTGATACGGATAAAAGGTCGTCATCACAAACTGTTTTTCTTCTTCTAACCAAGTAAAATTCCCCGGTGCAGTTTTTGGAAATACCTGTGGAACGGTTTTTTCATATTGAGCAGGAATATCATAAGAATCATAAAAGAAATAATAGTCACGATATTTTGACTCACCAGACCTTGCCCGCTTCGCCCATTCATGGTCTTCTGAAGTATGATTCATTACATAATCCAAACATACACAGATATTTTTCTTATGGCATTCTTCAGCTAAATCCTTTAATTCTTCCATCGTGCCCAATTTTTCCTGTACCTTACGGTAATTAGAAACGGCATAACCACCATCACTTTTTCCTTCTGTTGTATCCAATAGAGGCATCAAATGAAGATAATTCACGTTACATTCTTCTATGTAATCCAAATGTGCCTTTACACCCTCTAAATTATCTGCAAAGGCATCTGTATACATCATCATACCAAGCAAATCATTCTTTTTATACCAGTCTGACTCTTTCTCACGTTTCGTATCTAACTTTTTAAAAGACTGTGGACGGCTATTGAAAAATTCTAATAATTCATTGCATAATTCCACAAAATAAGTTTCCTGACCCGAATAGAGTTCAAAATACAACCACTTTAACTCATCATAGTATTTTTCTAATCTTTTTTGAAATTTTGCAGGTAATTTTTTATCTTTGTATATTTCCTGTATGGTCATCTTCACCCTCCTAACTTTTTCTCTTATCACTATTCTACACTATTTTTTCTTTCTATCCAATTTTTTCCATAATAAAAATCTATTTTTTTGTTATATAGGCGGTGATTGAAAATCACGCCTGCGCCACACGCGGTCACGAAGTGACAAATTCCTGCAACTTTAGTTGTATGTACGCGTGTGTGTGCATCCCCCGGAGAGTCTATATATGAGGCGAAGTTTTTAATCGCCGAATATATAGAAAACAAAATTAAA
>CAYMHX010000320.1:0-2546 GCA_964390325.1 uncultured Roseburia sp.
CTATGGGCATCTTTATTCCTCCCATCTCAGAAAAGTCTGTATTATTTACCATTAGTATACCCGTTCTCACTGCTTCTGGCAACATTATTCTCCAAAAAAGCAAACTGATTCTCTCTAAAGCGACTTTTGATTCATTATATTCCTTCGAAAAAAGAAAGTAACTTATTATAATTCCCCGGATATCTCAAATATCCGGGGAATACTGTCATCTACGGCTCTTCCATGCCAGGTATACGGCCAGAGCCAGGCTGGCGCCCTGCGCGAAGCATTCGGCAAGCACCAGCACGGAGATCATTTTGCCAGGCAGTCAGTTTCCATCACGACTTCTGCTACGCAGACAACCGCAAGAGTGACCACAAAACCCAGGACAAAGAAACCCATCTCAGTCATGCTTTTTTACCTCCTTTACTCTTCGATAGAATGTGCTTGGATTGATCTTCAGACGGCGAGCAGCTTCCACAGCGGTGATTTCTCCGCATTGCCAGAGTGTTACCACACGGTCAAAGTCAAGCAACTGAGTGGGTGGTCGACCTTTGTAGACACCATTCGCCTTAGCTACTGCGATCCCCTCCGCCTGACGCTGAAGGATATATTCCCGTTCCAGTTCTGCTACCGCACCAAAGATTGTCAGCATGAATTTGCCGGTGGGAGTTGTGGTATCGATGGCTTCCTTCCGGGAAACGAACTCAACACCCTTGGCGGTCAGCTGCTCTACCAGATTCAGCAGGTCTCTGGTATTGCGGGCAAAACGGCTGATGGATTCCACCACGATGGTGTCGCCGCTGCGGACATATTCCATCATTCTGGTGAGCTCCGGCCGTTGGGTGTTCTTGCCGCTGCAGCGGTCGATGAATACCATGTCCGTGCCCAGTTCCTGCATCAGTACCTCCTGACGGGCGGTGTTCTGCTCTGCGGTGCTGACGCGCACATATCCGATTTTGATAAGCAGCCCTCCTTTTTCGCATTTGGGTGTCCTTATTTTTGCAATGTGTCAGAAGTGAGAAATCGACCCGAATGCGACACATTTTGACGCCTGACAGCCCTTGCAAATGGGTGTACCCTAATGAGACACCTAGCCGCCGTAGATCAGTTCTTCGATGTCATCCACAGTGGCGCCATCCGCCAGCATGGCATCCACATCCTCCGGCCATATCCCATGCATGGCAGCGACTGCTTTGAGATCATCGAGATAGCTGGTCTCATCCGATGTGCTCCGGCACCAACTGGGCTCGCTGAAGAACCAGCTTCCCCAGGAGCGATAGCTGGATGTGAAGAGCTTACTGTCATCGAACTGCCCTCTGGAGATTCGTCCATTAGCATCGATCTTTAGAATCTCACCGCTGTCGATGCGGATTTTGGTGGCTCTCCCCAGCTTGACAGGAATCTGCCGGATGGCGGTCTTCAGAATGTCTTCGGTGCTGGCATAGAGATAGATCCCCAGCTTCTCGTAGTGGAAGATCGTCATGGGGTTGTTTCCCTTTACAAAGTACAGTTCGTCTTTGTCTGTCATGACCGTGATGCAGAAGGAGCCCTCCAGAAGCTTCGCCATGTCAGCCAGTGTGGCAAAAGACACTTCGCTCGCTGTCTCCAGAATTTGCACCGCGATGTAGCTGTCTGTCTCGATTCGGGTGGCGGGCAGATTCAATTCCCGGCGAAGCCGCTTGTCATTGGTCAGGACACCGTTATGAGCCAAGGCGAAGTTCGTCTCACCAGCCGTGCCGGGGAACGGGTGGTTGTTGGCATTGAAGCGTTCGCTGCCCTGAGTGGTCATACGGGTGTGTCCCATGACTACTTTGCTGTCCCCAGGGACCTTGAACCACAGCAGGTGAGCAGGCAGTGGCCGCTTGTAGATTTTGAGGCTGTCATCAGCATTGTAAGCGATGCCGGTGGCATCGGTGCCACGCTCTTCCGCAGCGATGGACAGGGCAGACAGGATCTTGGATTTCTGCTTGCGGCTCAACTGGCCGCCATAGTCAATCATTCCGAACAGACAGCACATGATCACACCTCCGCTTCCGTCTCAACCGGCTCGTTCACGTAGAGCCGCCGCTCCTTCAGGTACTGAACAAGCTCGGGGTACTGGGTGCAGCCGGCTGCGAAGGTGGTCCAGGACATCTGCTTCAGTTCGTCATCGGAAAGACACACTGCGCAGTCACAGATGCGGTTCACCAGCTGAAGCGTGGCGATGAAAGTGTTGAACTTCAGTGTTCCGCGGAAAAGGCGGAATTCGATAGTCGCCGCGTTAGTCAGGTTGACTGCGGTATATCGGACGCCGCTGAAGCCCTTCTTGGCGTGCTCCAGAATTTTGATGGGCTCGCCGTGGAAACCATAGCGGTTGGCCCACTGCTCCACCTGCCGCTGAGTCCGGCGGCTGAACTTCAGCAGCTCTTCCCAGTGCTTCTCAAAGAAGTACAGGATACGAGCGATGACCTCTTCCTGTTCCTCAATCGTGTCACCGAAAGCGGTGCGGTTGACATGGATATGCAGGCCGCAGGTTCTTGCCTGATGGCTCTTATAGTCCATCGCTCTGGCTTTATTCAGTACCT
>CAYMHX010000321.1:0-2540 GCA_964390325.1 uncultured Roseburia sp.
ACAAATATGGTATTACAATGGCGTTTACAGGAATCCGTTTATTCCATCATTAAAAATTTCTTTATAAGACTATAATGAGCAAATACAGAAAGTTACACAAAAATAGAACTATTTTATCTGTAGAAAACAGAAAGTAATAAGTTTTATTTTATAAATTTCTTGATAAATAAGAAAAATTTCTGCAATATTTTAAATTTACTCATTTATAATATAAAAGATAAAAACCCTGTCAAAAGTAATTCTTTACTTATTTTTGACAGGGTTTTCATAATTTTTATACTTAAAAAAAGAGAAGTTTTGTATCGTAACAGCGAAGAAATTGAATTGTTATGAGAGAAATTGCTTTAAAAACGAACGAGTGTTCTTGTAAATTCGTTTTTTGTAGGAATATTTCTTTTTATTCCACAAATTTGTTCGTATAAATTTGCTGCAAAAATATCTTTTTCTAATAATTTCATAGAATCCGTATTTAATTTGGCATCAGCTAGTTTTGAAATCACAGGAATTGTAGCAGTATTTTTTAAGGTTTTTAGTAAAGCAGAGCTTTTTGTACGAAAACCCAATATCCGAAGATAAGGAATATAATCCAATTCTTTACCCAAAATATAATCATCATTGGTAATTTCTAAAATCAAATGAAGCAGAACACGACTAATTCTGGTATAGGTAATATCCTTGCTTTTATTTAATTCACAAAATTGTTCAAAGAAAGTAAGATTCATACGGTTTTTAAAAATACGATTTGCAAGGTCTAAGTTAGAATCTCCAATATTGGCTAAAATAGAAGGATTGGAGGTCAATAATTTATATCCTAAAATAGTCGAAAAATCATCAGAATATAATTCTGCTTTTTCTTTTAAATAAGAGGTTAAGATATCGAAAGCGAATAGAGGCATAGTATCTTTTAAGGTATCTTCAAATGAAATCGGATTATGATTTGGCACAAAATTATTTTTTTGCAATGAAATATCTGATGTTTGCAAATTGGTATTTTTTTGTTCTTGGAATGACAGAGGATAATTTTTTGTTTTTAAAATTGTTCGTATAGCAGTAGCAGAAGCAGTTGGAACATCATTCATTTTGGAAAAAGCATTTGTATCAAAAACAGTCGAAGCAGAAGATAAAATAGTTTCATCATGATATCCTGCACCTTGACGTTTAATAATATAAGGCGTTATAGAAGAATTTCTTCGTTTTAATGCTTTTAAGTATTCAATGGCTAAAATATTATTCGGTTCATTTAAAATTTTAGAAATTTTATGAATATATTCGTTAAATGTAGAAGGGTCTTCCGAAACTTCTATGGCATTTTCATGTGTATATGTGTTATTTGATAAAACTGAAGTATTTTGAAATTTAGTATCAATAAAATATTGACACAATGCTTTGCTTCTAGCCAAAGGAAAGGTAAGCCCATCTTTTAAATAAGAAGAAAACAGAGTACGGTATGCTTTTGGCTCTAAAATAAATACGTCTGCAATGATAGAAAGTAAATCCAAATCATCTGTTTCTGCTCCAAAACAAATGCCGTCCACACAGCCCATTTTATCAAAAAGAGTGACACCTGCCATTGCAAATGCTTCAGCAGAAGCTGTTGCCCATAAAACAGGAAGTTCTACTACTAAATCTGCTCCACAGCTTAAAGCCATCTGTGTTCTTGCGTATTTATCAATAATCGCAGGGGTTCCGCGTTGCACAAAATCACCGCTCAGAGCAATGACCACAAAATCCGCTTGAAAATCTTCTTTTATTTTTTTTATTTGATAAGCGTGTCCGTTATGAAACGGATTGTATTCAGCAATAATTCCGATAACTCTCATAGGGAAAATCCTTTCATTTCTGTCTCTATTTTTGTTTGTGGTAGGTATATCATACCATAAAGCATTTTTAGAATACTACTGTTTTTCATTTTATACATATTATAAACAAAATCTCGCAAAAATTAACTTGCCGAGATTGTGAAATAGAGTTATACTTAAAAGTAGGAGTACTTTTTACCTAGAAAGTACAAAAACGGAAAACAAAATGGAGGGTTTTAACAATGAATGTATTAGTAATTAACTGTGGCAGCTCATCTTTAAAGTATCAGTTAATCGATTCTGAAACAGAAGCTGTATTAGCAAAAGGTCTTTGCGAAAGAATTGGTATCGACGGAAGATTAGTATACCAGAAAACAGGCTGTGACAAAGAAGTAACAGAAGCAGCTATGCCTACACACAAACAGGCTATCCAGATGGTATTAGACGCTCTTGTAAATGAAAAAACAGGTGCAATTGCAAGCCTTGCAGAAGTAGATGCTGTTGGACACCGTGTAGTACATGGTGGCGAGAAATTTACATCTTCTGCATTAGTAACAGATGAAGTTCTTGCAGCAATCGAAGAATGTAACGATTTAGCACCACTTCACAACCCAGCAAACTTAATCGGTATCAATGCTTGTAAAGAATTAATGCCAAACGTACCAATGGTAAGTGTTTATGATACAGCATTCCATCAGACAATGCCTGCAAAATCTTATTTATATGGTCTTCCATACGAAT
>CAYMHX010000322.1:0-2532 GCA_964390325.1 uncultured Roseburia sp.
TTTTGTCGGTTATTTATCCCATAAAATAACGTCTCCACAATCATCATCGTCCCAATCGGCATCGATTTTTTTGAGAACATCTTCCTTAGTTGGACAACATACACGACAGTAGTAAAACGTATGAACAGTGCCAAAGGTATAACTTTGTCTGTCTGCGGTCCACATTTCTTTAGATTTAAAAGAACAGCAGCTAAGTATTACTTTAGTAGATTTTTAATTCTTATTTATTATAACACGTTGGTATACATAAATCAAGTTTTGACACTAGATAATGCATTTAATTAGTTTTTGGTTGAATTTAAAAGTAAATGCACAATTTTATATCTTATACCTACCGTCTTAGATTAAATGCACTATTTTTACGTTAATTCTTGCATTTGCAACTTTATTTTACTGTATTTTTTGATATAATGTCTTTGTATAGAATAGAAATTAATATATTTTTGAGCATGACAAATAGCAAAAATTCACTAGTTTTCAAAAAAATATAAAACTAAATGCACTTTTGCTGACTATTCCTATTCTTTTATTTGTCTGCTTGTTTCTTTTTTATTTTTTATTTTTCATATTTAGAAAATTTTATTATTAAGTATCTTTCTTGATATTTTTGTATGACTTTTCGGGTTTGTTCATACATATCTTGTTCAGAATAGATATTTAAATTATCTCCAAAATGTTTCTGCAAAACATCTCGGAGTTCAGAATTAATTTCTATTCTGTATGTTTTTTCTAACCAATTAAAATAATTATTATATTTCATCATTTTCACCGCCTTTTAATAATTTAGGCGATAATTTTACATCATCAGCTTTTACTTTCTTAACTCCAAGTTTATCTAATTGTTCTTCTGTCAATGTCAGTAATGCTGCCTCATATGGTGTTTTTCCATTTAATATATCTCTACTTACACAATTTACATTACTCATTAATATATCTATTTTTTCTTGTGTTAATTCGTTAAACGATGTCCCTTTCGGTAAAACGTATCGTATATATTCATGATTCTTTTCTACCATTCCTTTTTGCCATGATGCTCCTGGGTCACAATAAAATACATGTGATACTATTTCATCTTCGAATTTTTCAATACTTAAAGGATTAAAAAATTCTGAACCATTATCTGTTAATATTACTTCAAAGGCTTTTTTATATGCTTCTTTTCCTAACACGTTCTTGATTATTTTGAATTTTTCTTCTACACACTCCATTGTTTTATTTTCCATTAAATACATTAACATTAATTTACTATTTCTAAACAACAATGTTAGAAGTACTTTCCCACCTTTTATTCCTTCTACTGTATCCATTTCTACTATTGAATAACCTGGATTATTAGCTATGTATTCCTTAAAATCTTCGTATGTTCTTCCTTTTCTTATTGCTGCTTCTCTTCTTTGTCTTTGCTTTTTATCCTCTTTTCGCTTTTTATATCTTACTTTACGTGGTAAATCTATATTTCTAAATGAAAAGACACCTAAATCTACATATTTATACATTGTTGCCCTCGAAAAATTAATTTCATCTGGATGATTTGCATACACATGCGCTATACTTTGATGTTGTTCCTTTATTAATGGGGTTATTAATCTATCTATGTCATATGCTTCTTCTTTAGATAAATTTATTCCATATCTTGATAGCCTTAATTTCTCACTATATTCATCGTTTGCGAATTTCGCATAGTAATAATATTTTATTTTCCTACATGTATTTTTATATTCGCATCCATTACATACATATGGAACTTTCATTAATTTCTCACATATATCCTCTTCATAGCACTCTTTTTCTTTCGTACAGTCAAACAACTTACATTCAGCTCTATTCTTACATAAATTGTTTGTATTATTAAATTTACTAGGCATTTTTTTAAATTTATGTTTTTCTACTTCTCTCATTATTGTTGTCCTGCTTTTTCCTATATCTTTTGCTATTTCTACAAATGTTTTTCCTTTTGTTAATCCTATTTCTATATATTCTCTTTCTTCATATGTTAAATGCTTATTTACTTTACTATTCATCTTGCACCTCCGAAAGAAACAAGCAGACTTTTTTATTATACATCAAAAAGTCGGTCGACTCAAAAATATGTCAACCGACTTTTTCTAATACTTACTGCACTATTTTTATGTTAAACGTGCATTTAAAATTATATTTAACCAAATAATTTGTATTGACAATTATGGTGAAGTCGTAGTATAATTAACAATGTCAATTTGGAAAGCGGGTGATTTTTATGCGCTGTTCTGTAAAAGATTTATTGAAAAATGATGGAGAAATAGCTGAAGTAGGTGGAACTCTAGAGTATGAGATGCTTGAAAATAATGGAGATGAAATCTATTTCGTGACACCAATAAGTTTTTCTGGTGAATTAAAAAACGAAAATGGCGAAATTTTTACTAGTGGTGATATTGAATTTGATTACAAAGTAAGATGTCATCGTTGTGGTGAAGAAGTAATTCGTAGTGAAAAAATTCAAGTAAATGAAATTTTTTCTAATGAAAGTTCCGATGAGAAGTATTTGGTAGTTGG
>CAYMHX010000323.1:0-2496 GCA_964390325.1 uncultured Roseburia sp.
TTTAGAGTACACCCAAAGTCAGTAGAGAAAATGAAGAACAAACTACGTGAACTTACAAATAGAAACAATGGAATGAGCAATCGGCTACGAGAAGAAAAGTATCAACAATTCGTAAGAGGGTGGGTAAATTACTTCAAACTTGCGGATATGAAGAAATTGCTCGAAAGAACTGATGAATGGGCAAGACGAAGAATACGAGCGGTTTATTGGAAACAATGGAAGAAAATCAAGACGAAGTACAGAATGCTAAAAGCATTAAAACTTGAGCATTGGAAAGCTTTAGAGTTAGCAATGAGCAGAAAGAAGTATTGGAGAATGTCAAAGATACTATCAACTGTGCTAACGAATAAAATAATAGCCAAGCTTGGATATACATCAATGCTTGACTATTACCTAGTAGTTTGTGAAAACTAAAGAACCGCTGTATACCGAACGGTACGTACAGTGGTGTGGGAGGTCGGGAAATTTAACTAAATTTCCCTCCTACCCGATATATGTAATTTGTGAGTAATTATTCAGTAAATAGTTACATTTATATTAGTGTACAAGAAAAAAATGGACTTTCTTCCCAAAATATATCATCTTCCTCATAAGGAATATCAGATTTATCATTACTAGATAATTGTAGATTAGTATCGTTAGTAGGTAACGTTTCATTTGTAATTGGGAATACATTATCTTGGATAGATAATAGTTCCTGAGTGTCAGTTTGGACAAGTGCTTGTGTATTGTCCGGAATTGGTTGGTCTTCAATTGTTTGGGTAGAAACATCATTAAATTGTATTGCAGTATTTTGAAAATTTCTTTTCGAATCGCGATATTTGTCATATTTTTCCCAAGCAGGATCACTAAAGTATTCTTCGGAAGGAATTAAATTTCCATCTTTATCAAATAGTTTTAGATTTTTTTTGACATTTTCATCTTTTCGGTGTTTGTATAGCCAGCGCATTTCACTGCTGGTAATACTTGTATTATGTGCAGGAAGGGTATCAGTATCAATATTAATATCAGTATTACTATTAGTATCAGCAGCAATATGAGTATAAGAAATTTTTTTGATAATGTCAGAAGGTTTTAATTGCTCGATGGCAAAATAAACAGGTTTCTGTTGATGCATTAATTGAAATTCTAAGCCTGCTTTACTGGTGGTTTTCCAGCGTTGTTTTTTTTCTTCATTTATGTCATTTGTCAAATAATCAGTCCATATATTATATTTGCTATTAGTTAGAGATTTTTCTTCTAAAAATGTTCTAAAACTATTAGCACGTGTTACCAGTTTTTCTGTATATTCAGGATTTAGAGATTCTAAGGAAGTATCAGAGTTGGGCTCTTTTTTAAAACGATTTTCCATATTAAGTATATTTTTTTTGATTTTATCAAGAGTATTAAATTTTTCTTTCGGATTTTTATTTTTCCATATGCTATTCGTAATGAAGTTTTGAGTCATTCCTTTAGAAAAGGCAGAATGATTATTGCCAAGAAGCTTTGTTAGCAATTTTTCACGCGGTTCATCCAGACCAAAGACAATATCTTCTCCAAAATGAAAACTATCTTCGTTAGGTTCATAAGCTCCTAATTTTAGAAGATAATGTTCTACATTTTTATATAGTTTAAAAAGGTTGCTTTTTTTAAAGTTAGAATTAAATTTTGTTTCATTTTGAGAATAGATATTATTTAGAAGTTGATTACCTGTTGTTACAAGTTTTTCATGAAGTTCTTTTTTTACAAGGTCTGATTCGTTCTTTTTTTCAAAATATTGTTGGCTATAATCGCAAAGGTTAATATAAAGAGTTGCATTATCTCCACTTAAAGTAACGTTTTGGAGATTCAGTTTAGGAAGTGGGTCAGGAATCATTTGTATAGCACCGATTGGAGTAGAAAGCGTAGCAGTATCACTTGCGATTGTTCCCTGCTGTATAGTATGTACCAATTCATGAGCAGCTATGGATGGTTCAAATCCTTTTTTATTAAAATAGATATCAGAACCACTAGTAAAAGCTCTTGCACCAATGGATTCTGCTTTTTTTGCAGATGCAGAATCGGTATGAAAATGTACTTTTGAGAAGTCTGCTCCTAGTTTTTGTCCCATTTTAGTTTTTACGTCTTCTGGAGAACCTGTGGTAACAGAATTAGATAAGAAATCGGCTTCATGTTCTGCAGATGGTATTTGTGTCTGAGACTCTGGATTTTGGGCAGATGAGTTCCGTAGCATAGATAATAAAACAGAGTTTGGAAGATTTATGTATTGATTATAATTAGATGGCGTGATAGTGGTTTGTTCTCTGTGAGAAGGTAGAGATTTTCTTTGCGTTAATCTTTTGTTCATAAGATGCTCCTTATATATTCTATATTTATAGTATAAAATAAAAAATAAGATATACAATATATTTTTGAAAAATATTTTTATGAAAATTTATAAAAAACTGTTGACGGATTAAAAATTTGTGTTATAATATTATTTAGTGCAAAGAATTGCCTTACAGTTGATATGCACAA
>CAYMHX010000324.1:0-2478 GCA_964390325.1 uncultured Roseburia sp.
AACCAATGCTTGGTCAGATGTCAAAAATGGCAGATGCTTCTATGATGATTAAATATGTTATCCACAATACAGCTATGAAATACGGCAAAGTTGCTACCTTTATGCCAAAACCTGTTTACGGCGAAGCAGGAAATGGTATGCATGTACATATGTTATTATTAAAAAATGGTGAACCTGTATTCTCCGATGATAACGGTTACTCACATTTAAGTGAAACCGCTCATTACTTTATGGGAGGACTCTTAAAGCACATTGCTTCTCTTTGTGCCATCACAAATCCTAGCACCAACTCTTTCAAAAGATTAGTTCCCGGATTTGAAGCTCCTGTAACTGTAGGTTATGCAACCTCAAACCGCAGTGCCGTTATTCGTATTCCAGCTTATGCAAAGTCTCCAAAATTACGCCGTTTTGAACTTCGTAATCCGGATGCAACCTGTAATCCATATTTCTGTTATGCAGCACTTTTAATGGCAGGTTTAGATGGTATCAAAAATAAAATTGACCCACACGCAAACGGCTGGGGACCATACGACATGAACCTTTATTCTTTATCAGATGAAGAAAAAGCAAAACTTTCTTCTCTGCCAACACGTTTAGAGGATGCCTTAGATGCCTTAGAAGCAGACCACGACTACTTAACAGCAGGTGGCGTATTCCCAGAACATTTAATTAAGAATTTCATTGCTTTAAAGAGAAAAGAATGTATGGAAATGTCTAAAATTCCACATCCTGCAGAATTTAATAAATATTTTAATTTATAATAACCATTTCGTAGCTATGAAGGTACTGAATAGTTACACCATTTCAAAAAATCATAGCCAAGAGCACTCTGACATCATATTTGTCAAAAATGTTCTTGGCTATTTTATTTCTCATCTGATTTTTTAATTTGTAACCCATAAAAGAATGTTCAACGCATATCCAACCAGACAAACCCATGCCTGTTTTCTATAACTAATACAAGATACCGCTGAAAATACACTGATACCAAATGGCAAAAGTACTGCTGCAAATTTTGGTATCGCAGGAGCTCCCGTACTAAATGCTGCCGGTTGTGTTGCTACGGATTCCGGTAATATTTTCCAGCTTATCACTGCAAATATAACAGAAACCACAATTGCCACAGCCGCAATTATCATATTTACTTTTTTTTCCTCCGGTGACACTGGAGGTAATCCCTGATTTGCCATATAATTTTCTTTTCCTTTCTAAAATACTTACCTTTTTCTACTTTAAAGTAACAGCTTAGCTCACTCCATTCGCAAAAGCAACTATTCTACTTTCCCAGTACATTATAGCGAATCTTCCTCATACCTCTTATTGCTGAACTGTTACACTTTGAATAGTTCCATTATAGCTTAAATTGTTAGATTTGTACAATCTTTTCTTCATTTTGCCTTTTCTTGTATACAAGCATTGATTATTTTCCTTTTTTAGGCTATAATCCAATCAAAGATTGTATACAACACCCCTTTTATAAAATACAAGAAAGGTATCTTTTCATGCATAGAAAAAAAAAGTGTACTGCTTCTGAAGCTGCTTATCAGGATATTAAAGAACAAATTTTACATTTAGAATTAAAACCGGGAACTGCTTTAAGCGAAACTGACACAGCTGCAAAATATAATATTTCCAGAACTCCCGTACGAGATGTTTTTAAAGCCCTAGAAGCGGAAGGACTTTTAGAAATAAAGCCTCGTATCGGCACCTTTGTGTCTTTGATTGATTTAGATATGATTTCAGATATTCTTTATATGAGAGAAGTTATGGAACAAGCAATTTTTAAAGATTTAGCTGCTACCTATGATAAATCACAGGAATATCGCATTAAACTGGTTTTACAAGAACAGAAATATATTTTAGAATCGGATATGTCTCTTGAGGATATGAGTCGCGCTTTTATCTTATCAGATAATTGTTTTCACTATACTCTCTACGAATTGGCTGGAAAAAAGAATATTTCAACCTTCTTTAATACGGTTAATTCCCAATACGAACGTTTCCGCACATTTATTAATATGAATGGAAAAGATGATTTGTTTCATCTATATGAGGACCATGTTGAAATTGCACGATGTATTTCCGAAAAAAAGTTTGATGAACTAAAAGAACGAATTTCCCATCATATCTATGATGGTTTTAACGCAAGTGTTTTAAAACTTCATCCGGAACATGATTTTTTTAAAAACGTGGAAAAATAACAATTCAATATTCTCATAATTACAATACAAAAATCCCATTGTAACACAATTGTGCTACAATGGGATTTTAATCTGCCTTTGGCAATATTTACATCTTATAACCTGTCTTATTTAGGATCAAGTTTATCTAACATATCCCAAACACCTAACATGTACATAATACCTAATGCACGGTCATATAAACCGTATCCAGGACGTACATTACCTGGTTCTTCATCCCAGAGGTGACGACCATGGTCTGGACGGATATATCCTTCATAACCACAATCATGGTATG
>CAYMHX010000325.1:0-2456 GCA_964390325.1 uncultured Roseburia sp.
AAACTTCAAAAGGTAATCTTTCCCCATATAAGTAATTCCCATTTTTCTTCCAGCCGTTCCACCATACATTCTTTGATTTTGTGTGTAATCATTAAAATTTTCAAGTTGCATTTTATCACCTCTCCTCGTTTTTCCTTACTATGCTTTACAGCCTCAATACATTATAACGCTAATCTGTTTGTATGTTTATTATAACATTTCATTTTAACATCTTCAACGACATCATTTCTTTGGTTTGTGTCAAGTGTTCGTTGGCAACTTACCACATATTTTTTCTTTACCATATTTCCCTTAAATTTTTGTACACCAAATAAACCCTCTTTAGGGGTTGCCTAACCGCAGAATGCTCTTTTAAATGCTTTTCTTGATGCTGTCTGTACTGCGTCTAGAATCGGCATGTGCATACTCACTATATCTGCATACGGATTTCCTTTTCCATCTTTTTTCGGTGCTTTTGCTGCACTCAATGTTTCTATGATTTCCTGCATCTGCATTGTAAATACCAGACCATCGGTATAACGATCTATTGTCTGTATCAGTTCCCTGTTTTCTTTACGGTACAGGGCTTTCGCCATATTATTCGCACCACTGACTGACCACCTCATCCTGCGGTGTTTCATACGTAGTGTTATTACAGTACAGTTCTGATTTTCCTGAATTCCCATATCCTTGTACAAAAGTCCATCTTTCGGTTCTGGTATGCTAATTCCACGCTTATGATATGGCAGAAGTCCATCTCTGTTATTATTCAAATATTCATACAGTTCCAATGCCTTTTTGCTGGACTTATCTTTTTCATCAGGACTTTCCACACTTGTTGCATAAGTCTGTATATATTCCAGCATTTCATCTATCTTTTCTTCTTCAAAAAGCTCCCTGATATTTTGCTGTGCTTTTTTATCTGGTATCTTTCTTAATATTTCCTGATAAATATGATATCTGTCTAATTGAAAAATTGTATCAGGATCATAGGTATCCTTAATCCAGCTTCCTCCATCGCCGTTAAGAATTCTCTGTCCTATTTCATCTGCATTATATTTATTTCTAATGCAGGCTTCCCGCTTTTCATGAAATTCTGCACTTTTTTCCATTCCTGCAAGCATTGTCTTTCCTACAATCGTACTACGATTCTGCTTTTCTTTTTCGGCATCCCAGCCCTCATACATGGTAAAAACCTTCATTTCCTGTTTCTTCATCTTTTTATGATTCTTATCCTGCATGGAGAGCCACACGCCATCCATTTCTTCAAACAGCACCGGGATTTCCTTTGTTCCTTCTGACTGATCCGCATTCATTTGCTTAACAGTATAATCTTCTTCCTCACTAATTTTTTCACCTAGACGCTGCATAATGTTCCATACACCGCCAGCACTGATGCTCTGGCCACATGTACTGCTTATGATATCGGCTGTAACACGATAAGGCGATTCTGTTACTGTCATTGCTATTTTTTCTGCAAGGTTTGTTGATATTAATCCTATTTTATCCATCTGCATTGCTTCATCTAAAAGATGTACGTGTGCTTTCTTTCCATCTTCAAGGACTGTCTGATATACCCTACGCTGATATTCAACTTCGCCATATACTGTTTTTATTGTTGTGCTACGTTTACCTTTATCGCGATATTTTGAACGGTCTCTATTTTCTGCAAGTTCATTATCATAAGATTCAAGCATGATCTGCGTTATATTCCTACCCAGTTCACACACATATTTAAAAATTTTCTGTTCTAACTCCTTGAATGAAATGAGGTTTTCATCTACAATAGTATTCATCATATAGTTTCCTTTACATATTTTTCTTAGCAGTTAATATCATAAAGAAAAACTATATGATTGGGAAGTGGTTTTTTCTGCTTCCCATATTTTATTTTTAGGAATAATTCCTATATTTGCCAATTAAAATTATACACTAACATTTTAATCAGATGCCCCAAACAATTGCAATCCCCTTTGATACCTTAATTTTTCATTAGCATTTTTCTACCGGAGTTCCTGATAGCTTTTCCATACTAAAACAAAGAATGTCCCTCAATCTTTTTCTGACCTTGGGACACCCTCTTGTTATTCTTTATATTCCTAAAACCACATCTCCTTCATCAATACCACCGGAGATTGTAAGAACATCTTCATTTTCAAACATAATCAATTCCATAACCGGTGTTTCATATACTACTTTTTTCATTTTCCATCCCCCTTCTTTTCAAATAGGTATTCTTCGCTACTTAATTCGTTAAAACTCCCTTGTTCTATCTGACTGTAAATCACTTCCTGATTTCCTGTTTCCTGATTCTGCACTATCAGATATGCTCTTGCCATTACTACAGTATCTACATGGGATACACTGATATTCAGTGTAAGCACTCCACTTGCTTTTGTATCTGTAGAGGTATATTTCTTCACATTGGTTCCATCTATGGCAAACGTTTCTTCTGTAAGAGTGGTGTCTGCACTATA
>CAYMHX010000326.1:0-2455 GCA_964390325.1 uncultured Roseburia sp.
TATACTATAAGAAAGTTTATTTGTCTAATAATTTGAAGGTTACAGTAAGGGAATGGTGTGGGGTGATTAAATGTTACTGTTCACAGAGCAGCTAATCACTTGCTGATTTGCTCCGTAAGAAAGTGAGTCAAGAGTTGATTTTTGCTTCACGAAGCGAATTTGCATGCAAAAATCAATGAGTTACTGGAACGGAGTGAACAGTAACATTTAAATCGCTAAAGTGCAGAAGATAATGGAAATTGCATTTGTATTCTGTACTTTTTTTGTTATAATTTAAGTATTCAGAGCTTAGTTTTGAATACTTATTTATGTTCGTAGAGATATAATTGGAAGGGAGTGGCCAATATGAAAGATAATATACAAACTTTTTTACAGATGGTAAAAGAATCTGAGAATATCGTCTTTTTTGGTGGTGCAGGGGTTTCTACAGAAAGTGGCATACCGGATTTTCGGAGTGTAGATGGATTGTATAATCAAAAATATGATTTTCCACCTGAAACGATTTTAAGTCATTCTTTTTATATGAGACATACAGAAGAATTTTATCGTTTTTATCGGGATAAAATGCTTTGTCTCGATGTAAAACCAAATATTACGCATTTAAAGCTGGCAGAACTGGAAACAGCAGGAAAATTAAAGGCTGTGATTACCCAAAACATTGATGGACTGCATCAGGCGGCAGGCAGTAAGTGTGTATTAGAGCTTCATGGAAGTATTCATAGAAATTATTGTCGAAAATGCCAAAAAAAATTTGATGCTGCTTACATTCAAAGAGCAAATGGAGTACCTTTTTGTGATGAATGTGGTGGACAGATTAAACCAGATGTGGTGTTATATGAGGAAGGATTAGACCAAAAGACCTTAGAGGATGCTGTGTATTATATCAGCCAAGCAGATATGTTGATTATTGGAGGAACGTCTTTAGCAGTTTATCCTGCGGCGGGATTGATAAATTATTATCAAGGAAATAAATTGGTTTTAGTAAATAAGTCTGCAACACCTGTGGATAAAAATGCAGATTTGATATTACAGTGTGGATTGGGAGAAGTTTTTTCTCATGTCAATATTGAAGTTAGTGGCAAGAGCATTGCTTCCTGCTGAGATTATGGAAGCAGCCGTCTAAAATATGAAATGGTATAAAAATTGGTAACTATTCAGAGAAAACAGGACATCTTAAAGTTTTATTGCAGTCTGTGAAGTGATTTTTAGGTTTTACAAGACGATTTGTTTATGGGCGGAAACAAATAACTTTTATCTGATATGAGAAATTCTGCGAACTTTCTCATGCAGTTCTTTGCAATAAAAAATGGCTCAGAAATGGGGATTAAAATGAATCAGTATGAAGTAGGTGATATTATCCGTTTGAAAAAAGGACATCCTTGTGGCAGTAGTGAATGGGAAATTTTGCGTGTCGGTGCCGATTTTCGTTTGAAATGTTTAGGCTGTGGACATCAGATTATGATTGCCCGAAAACTAGTAGAAAAAAATACAAAAGAAATTAAAAAAAGGCTTGAAAAATAGGGAAAAGCATGGTATAGTACCAAATTGTGATATATTATAATTAATGATTATCCTTGCTCGCTTTTATAATGGAAGTGGGCCAGAGACCAAAAGGAGGAAAATTCGCATGAATAAGTATGAATTAGCACTCGTTGTAAGTGCAAAGATTGAAGATGATGCGAGAACAGCTGCAGTAGAAAAAGCAAAAGAGTACATCACTCGTGCTGGCGGTACTGTGACAGAAGTAGAAGACTGGGGTAAGAAAAGATTAGCTTACGAAATCCAGAAAATGAACGAAGGTTACTACTATTTCATCCAGTTTGATGCAGCAGCAACAGTTCCAGCAGCAGTAGAGCAGGACGTTCGTATCATGGACAACGTACTTCGTTTCTTAGTTGTAAAGAAAGAAGCATAATAAAAGTTGTTCTTTGCTTATTGTTCAAAGAGCTATCAGACACTTGCTGTCGGATAGCGAAAGAGCATGATTCAAGAGTTGATTTCTGCTTTGCGAAGCAAATTTTTATGCAGAAATCAAGTATTACTGGTCACAGGGTGAACAGTGATATTCTTTGAACTGACAACGGTTCGATAGAAGAGAGGAAATCGTATATGAATAAAGTAATTCTCATGGGACGATTGACAAGAGACCCTGAAGTACGTTACTCACAGGGAGAACAGGCGACAGCTGTTGCCAGATATACACTTGCAGTTGACCGCAGAGGCAAAAGAGACGGAGACCAGCAGACAGCTGATTTCATTGGGTGTGTAGCATTCGGACGTTTAGGTGAATTTGCAGAGAAATATCTTCGCAAAGGCACAAAAATTGCAATCGTAGGTCATATTCAGACAGGAAGCTATACAAAGGCTGACGGTCAGAAGGTATATACAACAGATGTCATTGTAGATGAGTGTGAATTTGCTGAAAGTAAAGCTGCAAGCGAGAACTCAGGATTTA
>CAYMHX010000327.1:0-2432 GCA_964390325.1 uncultured Roseburia sp.
ATTCCAAATGGTTCCGGACTTTCTTCTTCAGCATCCGTAGAAGTGTTGACAGGATATATTTTAAAAGATATGTTTGGATTTGATGTGACAAATCAGGATTTGGCATTAATCGGACAGTTCTCTGAAAATAAATTCAACGGCGTAAACTGTGGTATCATGGATCAGTTTGCAATCGCAATGGGAAAAGAAGGACATGCAATTTTCTTAGATACAGCAACTTTAGAGTATGAATATGCTCCAATTAAATTAGAAAATGCAAAAATCGTAATCTCTTGCAGTAATAAGAAACGTGGACTTGGCGATTCGAAATACAACGAAAGACGAGAGGAATGTGAAACAGCATTAGCAGAACTTCAGAAAGTTATGGAAGTAAATGGTTTAGGCGAATTAACAGAAGAACAGTTTGAAGCAAACAAAGATGCAATCAAAGATGAATTGAGACAGAAACGTGCAAAACACGCTGTTTATGAAAATCAGAGAACTATCAAAGCAGTAGAAGCATTACAGAACAATGATGTAGCATTATTTGGTCAGTTAATGAACGCTTCTCATGTTTCTTTGCGTGATGACTACGAAGTAACAGGTATTGAATTAGATACATTAGTAGAAGAAGCATGGAAGGTAGAAGGTGTTATCGGTTCCCGTATGACAGGTGCAGGCTTTGGTGGATGTACCGTAAGCATCGTAAAAGACGAAGCAGTAGATACCTTTATCAAAGAAGTAGGTGCAGCTTATGAAACAAAAATCGGTTATGCAGCAGACTTCTATGTAGTAGAAATTGGTGATGGCCCAACAAAACTCGTATAAAATATAATTGAGTGCAATATAAACCCTGTGTGGAAGTTTTAAAAATATTGAAAATGAAAGAAAAATTCTTGAAAAACAAGGAGAAGATTATGATTCAGGAAAAAATCTTAGAATTAGTGGAGTACGGTTTAGTAACAGAACTGATAGCACCGGAAGATAAAGTATTTACAACCAATCGTTTATTAGAGCTTTTCGCTCTGGATGATATGGAAGATGATGTACTTGCAGAATATGCAAAACGTGAGCCAATGACAAAAGAAACAGCAGTTGCAGCATTAGAAGGCATTTTAAAAGAAATGCTTGATTATGCAACAGCAAATGGTTTGATGGCAGATGACACGATTACTTACCGTGATTTGTTTGATACTAAGATTATGAGTATGTTAATGCCTCGTCCAAGTGAAGTAAGAGCGAAATTTAAACAGCTTTTAGAAACAGAAGGTTCTAAGGCTGCAACTGATTATTACTATCAGTTAAGCTGTAATAGTGATTATATTCGTAGATATCGTATCAAAAAAGATTTAAAATGGACCGCAGATACGGAATATGGCACGTTAGATATCACAGTAAACCTCTCTAAACCGGAAAAAGACCCAAAAGCAATTGCAGCAGCAAAACTTGCAAAACAGAGCGGTTATCCAAAATGTTTACTTTGTCAGGAAAATGAAGGCTATGCAGGCAGAGGAAATCACCCTGCAAGACAGAATCACAGAATTATTCCTTTGATTATTAATAATAGTGATTGGTTCTTCCAGTATTCTCCATATGTGTACTATAATGAGCATTGTATCGTATTTAATGCACAGCATACACCAATGAAGATTGAACGTGCGACATTTGGAAAATTATTGGATTTCGTAGACCAGTTCCCGCATTATTTTGTAGGTTCTAATGCAGATTTACCAATCGTAGGCGGTTCTATTTTAAGCCATGACCATTTCCAGGGCGGTAATTATGAGTTTGCAATGGCAAAAGCTCCAATTGAAAAAGAAATTTCATTTGAAGGATTTGCAGATGTAAACGCAGGTATCGTAAAATGGCCAATGTCCGTTATTCGTTTGCGTGCAGAAAAAAAAGAACGCGTGATTGAACTTGCAGATAAGATTTTACTTGCGTGGAGAGGATATACCGATGAAGCTGCATTTATTTTTGCAGAAACAGACGGTGAACCACATAATACCATTACACCAATCGCAAGAAGACGAGATGGCGATTTCGAGTTGGATTTAGTGCTTCGTAACAATATTACAACAGAAGAACATCCACTTGGTGTCTATCATCCACACAAAAAGTTACATAACATCAAAAAAGAAAATATTGGTCTGATTGAAGTTATGGGACTTGCAGTGCTTCCGGCAAGATTGAAAGATGAAATCGCAGCATTAGAAAAAGCTATCTTAGCAAAAGAAGACCTTCGCAAAGATGAAATCTTAGAAAAACATGCAGACTGGGTTGATGAATTTTTAACAAAGTATGACGATGTGAATGCAGAAAATATTCATGGAATCATTGAAAAAGAAATTGGTTTGGTATTCAATGAAGTATTATTAGATGCCGGTGTGTATAAATGTACAGAAGAAGGCAGGGAGGCATTCCTTAGATTTGTGGATGCAGTGAATGCGTAA
>CAYMHX010000328.1:0-2419 GCA_964390325.1 uncultured Roseburia sp.
ATGACCTGATGAGACTCTTCGGTTCTGAAAAACTGATGGATGTCTTTACCAAATTAGGTGTACCGGAAAATGAACAGATTCAGCATGGTATGCTGACTTCTGCGATTGAAAAAGCACAGCAGAAGATTGAAAGCAACAACTTCGGTGTTCGTAAGAACCTTTTAGAATATGACCAGGTAAACAATGACCAGCGAGAAATCATTTATGCAGAACGTCTCCGTGTATTAAATGGTGAAAGTATGCGTGATGTTATTTTCAAGATGATTCAGGATCAGGTAGAAAAAGCAGTAGATACCTGCATTTCTGGAGAAATCGAAAAAGAAGACTGGAATCTGAATGAATTAAATGAACTGCTCCTTCCAATCATTCCAATTCACAAAGTTCGTCAGGAAGATATTGCTTCTATTAAGAATGATAAAGAATTAAAGCAGTACCTGAAAGAACAGGCAGTACGTCTCTACGAGATCAAAGAAACAGAGTTCCCGGAACCGGAACAGTTCCGCGAACTGGAACGTGTCATCCTTCTGAAAGTTATCGACCGCAAATGGATGGATCATATCGACGATATGGATCAGCTCCGTCAGGGTATCGGTCTGCAGGCATACGGTCAGCGTGACCCACTGGTTGAGTACAAAATGGCAGGTTTCGATATGTTCGATGAAATGACCGGTGCAATTCAGGAAGACACCATTAGACTTTTGTTCCATGTAAAAGTAGAGCAGAAGGTAGAACGTGAAGAAGTTGCGAAAGTAACCGGAACCAACAAAGATGACAGTGTAAAAGCAGGACCGAAGAAGAGAGCAACAGAGAAGATTTATCCAAACGCTCCATGTCCATGCGGAAGTGGCAAGAAGTACAAGATGTGCTGTGGACGCAAATAGAGAAGAAAATTTGATATGATATACATTACAAAAGAGGATAAACACATGGAAAGATGTGTCTATCCTCTTTTGCTTTATTTCTCCAACATTTTTTTGCGATAAGCAGTGGGAGACATATGTACATGTTTTTTGAAAAGTTTTGTAAAGTAATTCAAATCCGAAATACCACAGTATTGGGCAATGGTTTGAATTTGAAGGGAGGTGGTATTTAAAAGTAATAAGGAGTGTTCAATACGTTTGTGGTTGACATATTCAGTATAAGAAGTGCCGGTTACTTTTTTAAAGTGAGTAGACAGGTAACTGGCATTTACATTTAATCGCTCAGCCATTGTATGCAGGGAAAGATCTGCGCTTAAATCCATGGTAATGTATTTGATTGCTTGCTGTACCAAAATAGAATACTGGTTCATGGAATGATTTTTTATGAGCAGAGCATATTTTCGTATCATTTCCCGTAATAATGAATAACAGGCTTCCGGAGAAGTGCAAAGCTCGATTTTATGAGAGAATCGGAAAACAAGATCAGTGATTTGAGAGCTGTTTATGGTATTTGCTTCTGCACTTTTTCGAAAAAGTGTATTTAGGGATAATGCATAATTTTGCAGATTACGAAGCATGGTATTGTCTTCTGATATCTGTAAAAAAGGGGTTATATTGTTGAAGATTTCTTCTGCCTGTGCTGCCTGTCCTTGAGAAACTGCTTTTATTAGTTCATTTTCTTTTGCAAAATAAGTATCTATCAGTGTTCCCGTAATATGAGCATATTCTTCAGAGAGATTGGAAGGTAGAAAAGGATGGTATTGTATTTCTGTCAAATGCAGGTCTAAAAAACAAACCTCGAAATTATCCTGACCGCCCCAAATGATTTCAGCAAAAGTATGCAGAAGCGTCTGAAGAGAAAAATCATTGGGCAAATGTGGAATATGATAAAATATTTCGTTTAGCTCTTGAAAATTCTGAGGTGTAATGGAGTATCTTTCGATATACTCCATTAGAATATGCTCATTCAGGCAGGTTTGTGTATAGGGCCCGATGAGGAAATGTTTAGGTCGCTCTTCTGTGGGCAAAAGCAGTATGTAATAGATACATTGAAATTCATCCATGATTTTGTAAAGAGTATTGGAACGCATGTGGTACTGTAAAAAATTTTCAATTAAAGAGTATTCCTGTGTGTAGGAGAGACGTTCGCGCAGATGGAAATCAAAGGTACGGATCTCATAATCCTCTTCGAGAAAAGAGGCATTTATTTTATGGTTTTTTAAAAAAAGCAGTAAAAATTGCAGTTCACTTTGGTAATTCATAGAATGATCTCCTTTACGATGATACTTTATTATCGTATAATTTTTTGGAAAATGCAAATAAAAATAAAAATTTTACTAATTTATATAAGATATCTACTCACGATAATTAAGATAATATGTTAAAATACTAATAACAGTTGTAAACGTAAACAGAAAGGAAAAGAAATATGGAAACAAAAAACGTAAAACCTTTTGGAGTAAAGGATAAGGTTGGTTACATGTTCGGTGACTTTGGTA
>CAYMHX010000329.1:0-2419 GCA_964390325.1 uncultured Roseburia sp.
TTTATGTAAAAATTCTGTATCAACAGAAGCTTGATTTAATTTTTCTTGATTAGCATGTTTTAAGAATTTAATTGGATTTTTACCGACTTTTTCCCACAACTCAGCATCTAATTCCTCAAATAATTTTAATGAATTAATATTCCAAGTCCACCAAATGTTATTAGCAATATCTTGAAGTTTACTAATTCTATCTGGAAGTTGTGGTTTAACAGTTATTTTACCGAACAAATACACGATAATTTCCTCCTTTGTATTAATATATATACACATATATTATCTATTAAATGATTCATAAAGTCAAATGTTTTTTGAAAAAATATAGACAAATGAAAAAAAATGTTGTATACTATAAGAGTGATTTACATAATTACCGAAAAGGTAAACGATAAAATAGAATAAAATATATTCTAAATAAACAACAAGTGAATAAAATGTAATGAACAAATGAAAGGGGAAGTTATATATGAATAATTTGTATGAAGAATACAATAGTGTTAAAATGCAAGGAAAGGTAGTATCTGAAAAAGTATTAAACCATGAAATATATGGTGAAAAATTTTACACATTTAATCTTGAAGTTCCAAGATTAAGCGAAGCGGTAGATATAATACCTGTAATATTATCTGAAAGATTAATTGAAGGAGATAATGTTAATGTTGGAAGTATGGTTAAAATAAATGGTCAATATAGATCATATAACAGTGCTGAAAACGAAAAAAGCAGATTAGTTTTAATGGTGTTTGTTAAAGATATTGAAACTATTGATGAAGTAGATCAAGAAATACCTTCAAATGAAATTGAATTAAATGGATTTTTATGTAAAAAACCTATATATAGAATGACACCACTTGGAAGAGAAATAGTAGATATGTTACTTGCAGTAAATAGGGCATATAACAAGTCAGACTATATTCCAGTAATAGCATGGGGTAGAAATGCTAAATATTGTGAAAATTTAGAGGTGGGGAAAAATATTAAAATATCTGGAAGAGTTCAATCAAGACAATATGAGAAAAAATATCCAGATGGAAATTCTGAAATAAGAAACGCATATGAGGTTTCTGTAAATAAATTAGAAGTTATTGAATAAAACAGTAAAAAAAGAAATACCTAAAATATATCTATATAAAGAAGTCAACTAAAACTAGTTGATTTTTTTATATGCAAAAACAGTCGAATTATGCAAGAATTTTACGATGAAAAATGTTTGACTCTGGAATAAAATGGTAATATAATATATACATCCCTCGTTGGGAAATTCTTAATGAAGGGAGGTGTTTAGTGATATGCTAGACGGAATGCTTTTTATGATACTTCTATTGCTTTTAATTGTTGCAGTAAAGTAGAAGTATTACATAATGAAAAAAGAGTGGCTGACCCCACTCTTTTTTTCGTGCTCTATGTGATGCTAGACATCATTTATGCTTTTCATCATTACATATATATTATATTACCATATTTTACTAATGTCAATATGAAAACAACTTTTTGCCCAAATCTTTTGTATTTTGTTGCGAACATACTTTCTAATATGATATACTTACATAGTAAATTATTTATATTCTAGGAAGTTTTAACTGACGTAGAAGATAAATATGCGAATATTTAGAAAATGTAATAATTTATTATGTACATTTTCTTATATTAGTTATTTTTAGGGAGATAATAATTATATGGAAAAGAATGTTATATATGTAAAAGGTGCAAAAGAGCATAATTTAAAAAATATAGATATAGAGATACCAAAAAATGAATTGGTAGTAATAACAGGGTTAAGCGGTTCTGGTAAATCATCTTTAGCTTTTGATACTTTATATGCAGAAGGGCAAAGAAGATATGTTGAATCACTTTCGTCATATGCAAGACAATTTTTAGGATTAATGGAAAAGCCAGATGTTGAATATATTGAAGGGTTAAGTCCAGCTATTTCAATAGACCAAAAAACAACATCTAGAAATCCACGTTCAACTGTTGGAACCGTAACAGAAATTTATGATTACCTAAGATTGCTATTTGCAAGAATTGGTGTTCCACACTGTCCTAATTGTGGTAGAAAAATTGAAAAACAAACAGTTGATCAAATTGTAGATAATGTAATGGAACTTGAAGAAGGTACAAAGATTCAAGTATTATCACCAATAATAAGAGGAAGAAAAGGTGAATACACAAAATTACTTGAAAACATACGCAAAGACGGATTCGTTCGTGTGAGAGTTGATGGAGAAGTTCATGATTTAACAGAAGAAATCAAAATGGATAAAAACAAAAAACATAATATTGAAGTTATTGTAGATAGATTAGTAATAAAGGAAGATATCAAAAATAGATTAGCAGATAGTATAGAAATATCTTTTAAATATGCAGAAAATTTAGTTTTAATAGATATAGTTGGAAAAGAAGAAAAACTATTTAGTCAAAA
>CAYMHX010000330.1:0-2407 GCA_964390325.1 uncultured Roseburia sp.
CTTTTTCCCATCTTACAACGGAACACCACTGGTTATATACCTTTGGAAGGTCACGGTAAGACTGAATAATGTTTTTGTAAAAATCACAGAATAATGTTTCAGAAGTAGGTCTTACACAAAGACGTTCCTGTAATGGATTTAAACCGCCATGTGTCACCCATGCTACTTCCGGTGCGAAACCTTCTACATGGTCTTTTTCTTTCTGTAATAAGCTCTCTGGAATGAACATTGGCATGTATACATTTTCCACACCTGTTGCTTTAAATCTGCGGTCTAATTCATTTTGAATGTTCTCCCAGATAGCATAACCTGCAGGTTTGATAATCATACATCCTTTTACGGAAGAATAATCGATTAACTCTGCTTTTTTTACTACGTCAGTGTACCACTGAGCGAAGTCTACATCCATGGATGTAATGGCTTCTACTAACTTTTTGTCCTTTGCCATAATTTTAATTCTCCTTTGCCTTTATCATTTTATATTAAGAGAAAATGGATTTTCGATTTCAAACTCCATTTTTCGCTTTGTCACCGGATGATAAAATCCAATTTTATACGAGCATAATTTTATTAACTGATTGGCAGACTTTGTATCTTTATTTTTGCTCTCGTGTTTCTTATCCATAATTAATTTCTTTATTTCTGAACTTTTTTCTACTTCTATATTTTGATTATTGCTATCAGCTTGCTCTATTTTCTTATATTCTTTCAGATTATATTTTCTGTCACATGAAAGTGGATAACCTGCATGTGCCATCTGTACTCGAATCTGGTGATGTCTGCCTGTCGATAGTTTTATTTTTAACAATGCCTGTGTCTCACTTTTTTGTAACACTTCGTAAGAAAGTTCTGCTCGTTTTGCACCTTTTACATTTTTTTCTACTACTTTTGAAAGATTTGTTTTACCATCTTTTAATAAATAATCTTCTAAAGTGTCCGTTTCGTTTTTGGGTACACCATCTACAACTGCATAATAATATTTATCTGCTGTTTTTTCTGACACTTGACGGCTTAGGTCTGCTGCTGCCTCTTTTGTTTTGGCAAAGACCATCACACCTCTTACCGGCTGGTCTAAACGATGTATGACACCGATGTAAGACGGTTCGCCTTTTTGCATACGATAAGTTCGCAACATACTTTCCATATCTTTTTGTCCGATTTTTTTCGTCTGTACAGCAATTCCTGCTTCTTTTTCACAAACGATAATGGCATCATCTTCATAAATAATATTCAATTCATTCACCTTTCGTATCTTAATTTCCTTTTCTGAGTAATGTATTACCCAAAATTATATTTCCAAAGTTTCTCTTATTGAATAAATAACAGCTTTTTTCTCAGAAACAAAATTAAAAAAGCCCTCTCCCCGAATTTACTTCAAGGACGAGAGCGGTTGCTTCGTGTTACCACCTTAATTTATTTCTGCCTTGCAGCAGAAACCTCAGTAAGTACTTAATTGTTCGATATACTCACAGTTAACTATTACAAAAATTCATTCAAAATCGCTACACAAATTTTGCTACGATGGGATTTTAAGCTACCTTTGGCAGTATTCACTCTTGAATCATATTCCTACGGTCTACGCAGTAAATGCTTCGACCTACTCACTGTAAATTATCAATTTATTCTAAATACTCCTACGCTATAATGGGCGTACCCAGTGCAGCCTATATCTGTTAAACTGTAACAGATGGTCGGTACACAGCTCCGAGACTGGTTCAACAATCCTTAGATAAAGCCTCGCACCAAACGGCTTCTCTCTGAAAACTTCCGATTGTTTACTATCTCTTTTCATTGCTGATTTCTTATTTTGTAACTATTCAGAACCAAGGCAATTTTCATAAAAAACAGTCATTCAGCTTGCTGAAAGGAATGTTTTTAAAAAATTTCTTTGGCGAGAAGCCACAGCGAGGAAACACGAAGTGTTTTCGAGCTTGCTCTGAATAGTTACCTTATTTTTTAATAATATATCTTTTTCAGATGATAATACAAAAAAATGAGGTTGTCAAGTTCGCCTTTTGCCAAAATGAGTCTGCTCACACCCGAATCGTTACTGTTCACTCCATGACCAGCAACGATTGATTTCTGCATACAAATTCGCTTCGCGAAGCAGAAATCAACTCTTGAATCACTTTCTCCCCACGTCAATCAGCAAGTGATTGGCGTGGGTGTGAAAAGTAACCCTGAATCTTTTTCTTACGCAGCAAATCAGCAAGTGATTAGCTGCTGAGTGAACAGTAACAGAACTTCCAGTATCTTTAGGAGATGGTCATTCTTATGATTTCTTATATCATCGAATTGCTGAATAAATACAAGACAAAAAAAGAACATGAAAAAAGCAACCACACCAACCAAAGCTATATAGGCGGTGATTGAAAATCACGCCTGCGCCACACGCGGTCACGAAGTG
>CAYMHX010000331.1:0-2395 GCA_964390325.1 uncultured Roseburia sp.
TTTCCTTCGTTCTAAAAATTCTTCTGGCTCTAGTTTTAATCGAATTGCCCATGCTGGTATCTGTGTTTCATCATATTCTTCTAAAAACAAAAATGCTGTTTGATAACTCGGTTTTTGTTTTGGATAAATTCCTTTTCCATCTGTAAAATACAAAAGCCCACCCAAATTTTTACAAAAGCCCTGCTCTCGTAATTCATTGACATAAGCAAACGCTGGTCTAAAATCCGTACCACCGCCACCAAGCAATTCAAACTGTTCCATAAACTGTGCCAACTCCAACTCTGTATGTATGACAGTATCACTTTGTACAGTATTATCACATTGTAAAATACGAATGACAGAATCTTTAAAAAAGCTATTCGTTTGGTTTAAGATATTTGCTGTTTCACGCAAAAACTGTTTTACTAATTCGCCACTTGTAGAGTAACTGGTATCTATCACAATCACAAACTCATGGATTTTTTTACTTTCACGACTTTCTAATGATTCAATCAACGGCATATTTCCGTAAACTCTTAATCCATAAGTATAATAATTGAAATCAAATTCATCCGGGTCAATACGCATTTCTTCCCGAAGAACAGAAAACTTCTGTAAAAAGTCACGATAACTTCGTCTGCTTCTTTGAGCAGCAATCTGCGATGCAAACATTCGCTGCCCTTCCTCCTGCTCATCGCCATTTTTTTCCTGCTCCATCTGAGTCTGTCTTGCGATTTTATCCCATTTTTTTCGATTTTCAGAAGCAATCTGCTGTTTTGCCTCAGAATCCGTTTTCTTTGGCCAATATCTATGATCATCTGTATAAAATTCCATTTCCAAAGCAACAATTTCTTCCTCTGGAAGCTCCCATAACCTTCGATAAATCTTTGCTGCTGAAACACCATCCTTTTCCTGTTTTAATATTTCATACGTTTTTATCCGAAGCCCACTTAAAATACGTTTCGTACAAGGTTTCTTCATTTCATCAATCAGATACTCCACAGCAATATCACAGGCAAGATGCCAAAATCTACGGTATTCACCAGCATCTATTTTACTCGGCATTACCCATAAATGAGAAAAAAGACAGTGTAATATCGTATGAAGATACAAACGGTCCAAATATTTTGTATTCTGCTGAAAAACTCTTAACAACTGTTCTGTTGAAAAACAAAGAACACTGCCGTCTGTCGCAAATGTATGCACTCCATTATCACTTTTAGGAGTCAGCACCGATAAGGCAGCATTCATAAAACGCAAATCCAGATAAACTTCATTGCGTATATAGTCTAATATTTTTAAGGACATCTCTACTTCCCATTCTTCTTGTGTCTGTATATGTGACATCTGTCCCTCCTAATTTTTATCTTTTTTAGAATAAACAAGCAAATTTTAAATATTGTACAAATTTGTCTTTTCTACTAAAACAATTATTTCACAGTAGTTTACAACCTTTCATTAATGAAAAATAAAAGGCAAAAAAGACAACAATATAAGGTATTTCATTAGCTATTTTCAATAAAACATAATTGATATTTTGTTTATTTTTCATAAGAATAAACTTAAAAAATTTTAACATAAAACGATTTGGTTTTATTTCATAAAACTTTACAATATCTTTGTTTTAATACGAACAAATTCGTTAAAAATCGTCAAATTCATATCTATTTGTCTTTTTTACTTGAGGAAAATATTTCTCTTTTAATTGTAATAAAAAAACTCCTCCCTCTGCCCATTCCAATTCTGCTGCCAATCCAATACAGAAATCCAGATTTTCTCGTTCGAGCAATTTCTTTTCACATAAAAATTTCAAAATTTCCATTTCTCGATTTTTGATTGCTTTTTTACAGACAAATTCTGCATGAGCCTTTATATAAGTTTCGTACACTTTCCCAGCTTCCTGTAAAAGTCCAAGCGGATAACGGATTCTGTTTAAAGCAATTTCACAAAGCGTTTCCTCTCGTTCTTCAGCACAAGCCCTTAAAAATGTACTGTCATATCGTCCATATTCCAAAATTCCATCTTTAAAACACTGCCTTGCACGAAAACCTTCCCCTTCAATATTTCTTCCAAATAAATGTGCGGGTGCCACTTCATCATAAGACTCATAATATTCTGCAAAAAGAACCTTTGTTTCATTTTTTCCTTCTTCACCAAGAAAATGCACCATCATATCAGAAGAAATCTGGCTTAAAATCAATCGGACTCCACTTTTTTTCAATCCATCTCCTCGAATGATTGTCTGGTGAAAATGATAACAATTCATAAAGGTATCCGAACCCAATTCCAATGATTGATTTCCCAGTTCCAATTCTTTTAAGGCAGTACAATTATAAAATGCATTGCGTCCAATTTTTTTGAGCGTATCGGGCAATACCACACGTTCTAAATATTTATTTTTTGCAAAGCAATAAGG
>CAYMHX010000332.1:0-2388 GCA_964390325.1 uncultured Roseburia sp.
AATACATCTTCCACATCTACGAAGGATAATTCCATATCTACCTGTGTAAATTCAGGCTGTCTGTCTGCACGCAAGTCTTCATCACGGAAACATCTTGCAATCTGGAAATAACGGTCATAGCCGGAACACATCAAAAGCTGTTTATAAAGCTGTGGTGACTGTGGCAATGCATAAAAATGTCCTGCGTGTACACGGCTTGGTACTAAATAATCTCTTGCTCCTTCCGGTGTAGACTTACAAAGCATTGGTGTTTCAATTTCAAGGAAGCCTTCACGCATCATAAAATCACGCATTAAATAAGCAACCTTACTTCTTAACATTAAATTACGCTGTAAATCCGGTCTTCTCAAATCTAAATAACGGTATTTTAAACGAATTTCGTCCTTTGTCTGACTATTTTCTTCAATCTGAAATGGTGGTGTTTCTGCTTCGGATAAAATACGGATATCGGTTGCAATGATTTCGATATCACCTGTCTTTAAATTTTCATTTACTGCTGCTGAACGTTTTTCTACTTTACCTGTTACGGCAATTACAAACTCACTTCTCAAACTTTCTGCTTTTTTATAACCTTCTGCTCCAACATTTTCTTCGTTAAATACTAACTGTAAAATACCGGAACGGTCTCTTAAATCAATAAAAATTAAACTTCCTAAATTTCTTCTTTTCTGTACCCAGCCCATAACGGTAACAACTTCGCCGATATTTGCACTTGATACTTCCGTACATCTGTGGCTTCTGTGTAAGCCGCGCATTGATTCTGCCATAGTTTTTTCCTCTCTACGATTTTAATTTTATTTATTAAAGAATTCAACAATTTCCTGATAACCTTCTGCTGTCAGTTTATCTTTCTGGAATTTCTTATTCTTATTCATACGCACAACTAAGACCTGTTTGCCTTCCTGACGTTCTTTCTGTGCCTTTGCAATTACTTCCGCAAGTTTTTCAGCCGAAAAACCTTTTTCGATTAAGTAAGCTACCTTTGGTTTCTGCATTGGAACAGTAAAACCACTTTCTAATAAAAGCAGTACAATACGTTCAAATCCGATAGAAAATCCACACGCCGGAACATCCTGTCCTGTAAATTTACCTACCATCTTATCGTAACGTCCGCCACCGCCACAGGCTGCACCTAATTCCGGCATTGCAATTTCAAAAATAGTACCTGTATAATAGCTCATACCACGCACTAATGTCGGGTCAAACACCAATTTAAAATCTGCTGTTTTTGCATTTTCTACACTATCAATAATTTCCAGTAAATTCTGCTCTACATCAGCATCCAAAAAGCCTTCCAACGTCTTAGCAAGATACTTAATTCCCTCTACACCAGAATTTGTTTCTTCCACACCCTTAAATAATCCCAGATATTTATCCACAGATTCCTGTGTATAGCCTTCTTTTAATAATTCTGCTGCTACACCATCCATACCAATTTTATCCATTTTATCTAAGATGATGAAAACAGTATCGTATTCATTCTCTGCAAATCCACTATAAGCTGCCATTGCTTTTAAAATACGGCGTTCATTGATACGGATTTCAAAATTTTTAAATCCTAATCTGCCAATTGTTGTAGTTGTTGCAAGAATTAATTCAATTTCAGCCAGATTACTTGGCTCACCGATGATATCAATATCACACTGCATAAACTGACGGTAACGTCCACGCTGTGGTCTGTCTGCTCTCCATACATTTCCCATCTGAAGTGCTTTAAATGGGGAAGGAAGATTGTTTGCATTGTTGGAATAAAAACGTACCAACGGTACAGTTAAATCGTAACGCATTCCAAAATCCACAAGGTCTGCTTCTACCTTTGCTTCCTCTACTTTTAATTTTTCACCACGCTTCATTACTTTAAAAATCAGCTTCTCATTTTCGCCGCCCTGCTTATTGCTCAAGTTTGCAATATTTTCCATACAAGGTGTTTCAATTGGAGTAAAACCGAAGCTTCTATAGGTTTCTTTGATGACCTGCTGTACATAGTCACGCACCTGCATCTCCTCCGGCAAAATATCTTTCATACCATTTACAGGTTTTTTACTTAATGCCATAAATGTTCTACCTCTCTTTCTTTATCAAAAGGATTTTTTAGAGCTTTAACTCCATTTTATTTCCTTTATTTTTTTTATCTTCCGCCCTATCATTTCATCCACACGCTCCAGATAGTTTTTCACATCTTTCACGTTTTCGACACGTTCCACGCGTATGCTGCTGGCAACGCTTGATTTCTGTATTGAAATTTGCTTCGCAAAGCAGAAATCAACTCCTGAATCACTTTCTTTCGCCATCTGACAGCAAATGTCCGATGGCTCTTTTTTTTCCTTAGAATCAAATACAAACTTCGTTGTAGCACCTGCACCAAGTGCCATTATAGTCTGTTTTTCT
>CAYMHX010000333.1:0-2383 GCA_964390325.1 uncultured Roseburia sp.
CAATTATGGAGATACATCAAGGAAAAAAATTTATATATAATGATACACCATTTGCCCTGGAATTATTTGATTATGTATTTCAAAAAGATAATGAAAAGAAGCATATGTTAGGACTTCCTTCAGGTGGCAGTGTGGCAAATAGTGCATTTTCATTAGGAAAATTAATGGGAGCAAAAACAATTATTTTAGTCGGTCAAGATTTAGCATTAACAGGTGAAAAAATGCATGCAGAGGGAACGTTTCTCAAGGAACGGGAGTTAGGTGTAGATAAAAAAGAACTTCCAATTATAGAAGGAATAGATGGAAATCCGATTTTGACACTTCCTAATTTTACATTTTATTTAAAATGGTTTGAACGACAGATTGAGGAAAATAAAGAATTACAGGTAATAGATGCAACAGAAGGAGGGGCATTGATACATGGAAGTACAATAATGCGATTGGAAAAGGCAATTGAAGAATATTGTCAAAATGGATCGGGTTTAGAGAACATATTAGATAGTTTAAAACCTCATTTTACAGAAAAAGAAAGAAGCTTAGCAATAGAATTTAAAAAGAATATTTTAAATCGTATAAAAAAAATTGAAAAAGAAATTGAAAAAGGAAAAAAATATTATACAAAATTGCAAAAGATTACTTCGAAAGAATTAAAATTTGATAAAGAATTAACAAAGACACTGAAAAAAATTAAATCTGTAAATAGTTTCTTTGAAAAAGATGGATTAGTAGATTTACTTTCAGAGGGAATTAGGACAGAAGAATATGAAATTAGAAGGATAATATATCAGTTTGAAGAAGATGAGCAGAAAAATCTGCAAGAAAGTGCAAAAATAGGACTTATTTTTTTAGAAAAATTAAGTGATATGTTGACGAAAGTAAAACCAGAATTAGAAAAAATAGTGTAATAGTTTAGCTAGGAAGTAATAGAAATTTGCGAATAGTGTAGATTCGATAATTACAAATTAGAAGGTTAAAGAAAAGAATGAATATATTAGCTATAATACCTGCCCGTGCAGGTTCAAAAGGGATTCCAAATAAAAATATTCGAATTATTGGTGGTCATCCATTGATTTATTATAGTATTTGCAATGCGTTACAATCGGAATATATTACAGATATTATTGTGACTACAGATTCACAAGAAGTAACTATTATTGCAAAACAGATGGGGGTATCTGTGAAATGGAGAGATACTGCATTATGTGGTGATGAAGTGACGTTAGATGCTGTGATTGAAGATGCTATTCCAAAAGAGAAGAAATGGGATTATATTGTTACAATGCAGCCCACTTCTCCAACCTTACAGGTGTCAACATTAGACAAGGCTATTGAATATGCAATGGAAAAGAAGTTAGATACATTGATTTCTGTTGTAAATGCACCACATTTGTCATGGAGTGAAGTGAATGGAAAAAAAGTACCAAATTATAAAAAACGTTTAAATAGACAGTTTTTACCAGCGTATTATTTAGAAACGGGAGCATTTGTAATATCGAAAGCATCTGTTGTAACAAAAGAAACAAGAATTGGAGAAAAAATAGATGTTTTTGAATTGTCTGAAAGAGAAGCATTGGATATTGATACATTTAGTGATTTACGAAATGCAACTGCAATATTAGAAAAAGAAAAAGTTGCCATTTATGTAAATGGAAATAATAAGCGTGGAATTGGACATATTTACAGAGCATTGGAACTGGCAGATGAATTTTTTGTAAAACCAGATATTTATTATGATATGAACCAGACAAATATCAATGTATTTGGCAGTACAACACATCATTTAATACCAGTAAATGGAATTGCTGAGTTGTTTGAAAAATGTAAAAAAGAACAATATACCATTTTTATCAATGATATATTATCCACTTCCATTGATTATATGATTGGTTTAAGAACAGTGCTTCCAAATGCAAAAATTGTAAATTTTGAAGATGATGGAGAGGGGATTTTAAAGGCAGATTTAGTATTTAATGCTTTGTATCATGAAAATGAATTGCCACAAGTATATGCAGGAGAAAAGTATTATATTGCCAATAAGATATTTATGTTTTATGAACCAATTAAAATAAAAGAAAAGGTAAAGAAAGTATTTATTTCATTTGGGGGTGCAGACCCACAGAATTATTCTGACCAGCTTTTACAAATGATTACAAAGAAAGAGTATGAGCAATATGAATTTATAGTAGTATTAGGAAAAGCAAAATATAATGTAGATAGTTTATTAAATTATAATAGTTATCCAAATATTGAAGTGTTATATGATGTTTCAAATATGCCAGAATTAATGTCTGGTTGTGATATCGGAATTACTTCTCGTGGGCGTACAGGTTATGAATTAGCAATGCTTGGAATACCATCAATTTCTTTGGCTCAAAATAAGCGT
>CAYMHX010000334.1:0-2380 GCA_964390325.1 uncultured Roseburia sp.
ACTTCGTGACCGCGTGTGGCGCAGGCGTGATTTTCAATCACCGCCTATATAAATTGTTTCTCTTGATTTCCTGTATAAAAGCTCCAACCACGTTCTCTCTAGTATTATCATCATATAATAAGAGCGTAGGCTTAATCTTCACTTTACCTTTTGTTGAATATATTAGTTTACAACCTGTACGCAACTTTGCTAAGACATCTGCAATTTCTTGCCCATAACGATTGGAATTAGAAAGTTCTAAATATCCCTCAGACACACACCAATCTGTAAAAGTATTTTCTCCGCCATTATATATTGCCTGATCCACATCACCTATTTTTTGTAATATTGTATCTGTGCCATCAAATAGGCTGTTTAATATAGTTCGTTGCATTTCTGAACAATCTTGATATTCGTCTACAAATACATACTTAAATCGCTGAGATAAAATATTTCTTAGATTATTTCCATATATTTCAATAGCCTTTTGTGTGTACCCATAGCAATCTTCATATCTAAGCATTCCTTGTTCTACAAGCAAATCGATAGTTGCACGCTTATAATTCTTCGCAGAATCTGACTTTGAACCAGCAAGTTTTTTCGATTTTCCATTAATAGAAATATATAATTCATGATTAGCTATATATAATTCTGATATAAAATCAATTATATTTGCATATTTGCTTGAATATGTATTTTCATATTGAAGTCGTAAAAATACGGCTAATTTCTTATATTTTTCTTTAATCAAACCATATAATGCTATCGCATATTCTTTTTGAGCAACAACTTGTATTGGCACCTTAACTATTCGTTTTAAATAAGGAAATGTAATGTATCTGTCTACAAAAGTTTGTAATGTTCCAACATAGTTAGGAAATCCAAGTATTTTTTGTGCACTCCCACCTAATTTTTCTTTAACCTCATTTACTGCAACATTAGTATGAGAGAGTACACAAATTCCTCTACTTGCTTCTAAGGGCATTTTATCACTAAGAATTTTTAATTTTGCTAATAATACTGTTGTCTTTCCACTTCCCGGGCAAGCTAATACTTCCGCATTTTTCCAGCATTTTATCACTTTAATAGCATCCTCATCAAAACTACATTCTTGTGGCAATAACACTTCTTCAGCTTTTTTAATTTCGTTATCATTAATTTCCATTTTTCACATCACCTGTAGCATGTTTAATAGCATCTACTAAATATTTTAAGTAACAATCGCTTTCAATTTCTTTTTTCAATTTTTCACGCTTATCTACATCAATTTCTGTCTGATATAAATCCATATCAAACATTTTATCCTTCGTCAATATTTCTTTTCCTTCAGCATCTACTTTAGTAATGGACCACCTTATATTTCCTGCCATACATTGAGCAACAATTGCCTTAGATGTAGTTTTTCTTACCTTTTTATTTAGCATAAGGTCATGATACAATTTATATGCTATTTCAGATTCACTAAGCTTATCCCATGCTTTTTCTTCAGATTCAATATCTTTACTAACATCTTCAATTTTTTTAATCGTCAATGCGTATTCTTCACTATTTTCAATTTTCTTCGCATATCGAATAGATTCATGTAACATATTTCTCAATGTACTCATTGCGATAGAATATTCAAATGTCCACCGCGGAGCAACAAAAGCTTTAATACAGTTATTATTATAATTACCTTCTATTCGTTCAATCGTCTCCTTTGTTTCATCCAATTTTTCCTCAAATATCCCATCCTTATTATAAACTGGTTCTACATCACAATCAGTTATTATGGAGATAGGTACACCCATAGTTTTTCCATCAGCTCGTACAAAAATATTCGAATATCTAAAAAATCCAATATTACCAACATTAACAACAGATACACCATATTTTTCTAAATTTAATTCCAATATATCTGCTAATACAGGAATAAGCAGATTTTCAGCATCTCCTTCAACCATAATTATTCCTTTTGCGAAAAAAAGATTTGATTTTGTTGCATCCAAAAAACGTTGTAAAAACAAATAATCTCCTTTTGCAAGTTTCGTTTTTTCCGGACTCAAATCATATGCACAATCATCTTTCAGAAAAATAATATTCTTTACATTTATTTTAGAAGCTAATACTGTACTATGTGTTGATATAATGATTTGTATTCCAGCATCATTATACTCTTTTTGGAGATAATCAATTAAACGCAGTTGTGCTTGAGGATGCAGATGTGCCTCTAATTCTTCAATTAATGCTAATTTTAAACTTCCATTTTCATCATGATTTAAAAGTAACATCTCTGCTGCAATAAAAAGCAAATTATGTACCCCTAATCCTGGCTGAACTTCTGGTGCCAAAAGAGATAAACTTTCTAATATATATAGGCGGTGATTGAAAATCACGCCTGCGCCACACGCGGTCACGAAGT
>CAYMHX010000335.1:0-2378 GCA_964390325.1 uncultured Roseburia sp.
TAGAAAAGAAAAAGGATTAACACTTGCTCAAGTTGCAAATCGTCTTGGAACTAAACCTCAATTAGTCTCTATGTACGAAACTGGTAAACGCCACCCTAAACTAGATACTATAAAAAAGTTTGCAGAAGCACTTGACATCGACTACAATATTCTAATCGATGACACCCTTATAACTGTTTCTCCGCTTTATAAAGCTATGGTAAATAGACATCCCACTAGCGATATTACAAAAGCATATAGAGAACGGTTAGAAGCAAGATATGATTCCGAACTTTTCAATCAACCTCCTGCTTTACCAAACCAAAACAGATCTGAAACTGATATTACTAACGCTGAACTCTTAACTATACCAGATGAGCCATTTCCGGAAAATACTCTGGATGAAGCCAATGTCATTAAATTACTTACTCCTGATAGTGGTTTTCTAAAAGCTCATTTAGACAGACTCATTTATGGTTCAAGCTCAGAGATTTTATCAAATTTTGATACCAATACTCCTGAAGGCCGAAAAGCTGCTCGTTCTGAAATAATGAAATTACTTGCAGCACATGGTGAACTACCTATTCTCTATTTCGACAACTCGGAATATTCTACGGAAGAACTCCAAAAAATCAAAGAATATGCTGAATTCATAAAAAGCCAGCGTAAAAAATAATACTACAAAGAAAAATCCCTCCCAAGGTCTGGGAGGGTAAATATTTGCATTGTTCTATTTTTCTGCAATAGCACGGAATTCGTTTAACCACTGATAATAAAGTTCATCTAATCGTTTCTGTCCTTCTTCTGTCATATAGCTGCGGTAATATCTCAGAACCATAAACCAATGGTCAATTCTATCGATTCTTCCTTTAGGTGTTTTCAACTCCAATGCACTTCGAAACTCATTCTTAAAGGACCTATCTAAAAACTCAACAATCAAGTCGCTCTTTCGACTAAGCCACACTTCTCGTTCCTTATCCGGGAAGAAAAACTTAATCTTATACTTCTCTGCTTCTTCCAGCAATCGTTCAAGTTCCTCTATTGTCTCAAAAAACTTTTTAGGATTTGTAATTTTAGGACTATCCAAATCTTTTGAAAGTCTCCATAGCTTATGAATATACTGGCCGTTAGTGTACCATGCCGGGTCTACAGTATAATCTGCACGCATAAACTCTTTCCGACTTCCCACAATCACATCCCGGTTGTCACTATCGGCAAATAATACATACGGATAGATGCTCTCGAACTGCTGGGTTTTCTTTTGCTCATTTGCAGCCTTTTTCCCTACCACCTCCGGTGGGTCAGTTACCTCTTTTACCTTTAGGTTAATAAAATCAAACAAGCTCATATAACAAATACTCTTTCTTGTCGTATATTTAATACTATCTCATTGTTATTGAAGTTTAATTGCTGTTCCATATGCAAAAATTTCAATAACTTGCTTAGAACCTAAAACCCCACTATTTACAGCAACCCTGTATTCGAACTGGCAAGAAATAACGCCATCACCGCCAAGTGCAGCACACTTTTTCATTAACTGCTGTTTTACGCCCTCGAATGCTTTGTTTGGATCTGCACTAGCGAGAAAACCCTCTTTGTGGGAATCCATTGCAAAAATTGTGTCAATGATAGAATAATCCGAGTTAATGTTTCCAGTTGAAATAAACATATTTTTACCTTCTTTCGCGTTTTATAAGACATTCGTCTTATTTATTATACACGAAACCGATTACTTTTGTAGAGTATTTTTAAAATATTTTGCAAATTAAAAACGCCACCAGCTCTCTGCTGATGGCACATTATTAATAGTCTGCATCTTCTTCATATTCAACTTTTCCAAATATTTCTTCAAAAGATTTTCCTGTTCTAACACACTCATTTAGTACTTCTATCCATTCTTCCTCTGTAATCTGAAGCCAATCTAAACTAACGCCCAATCCGAATTTCTTTTCATATTCTTCCAAAGTTATTATTAGTTCACTAGTGTTTTCGACAACATTTTCTCTTCTTAAAAATTCTGGTATCATAATGTTATCACCTCAATCATTTTTTCAAATATATCATATGCATTAGGAAACATTTCTTTTATTACCTTTATTTTTTCAGCATCATTTCGCATAGTTGCCTCATAAAAGTGTGCAAATGCTTCTCTCTCTAGCGCATTCTTCTTTTTCCAATAATCACTTTCATGGAAATATGCACCTCTGCACTCATTGTCTGTAATCCCACCTATTATATCGGATATAGAATGATATTTATCACTTCTTTTCAATGCCTTACTTATTTCAGCATACGCACTTTTCTTATCCATATTATAAACTCTCTGATATGCATTTGCAACATTCTCAAAATCCGATACTAAGAAGTTTTTAAACTCAGGAAATCTTGAAGATATTCTT
>CAYMHX010000336.1:0-2376 GCA_964390325.1 uncultured Roseburia sp.
GAAATATGGCACTTCTTGACCACATATGAAACTATACCCAACAATAAATAAGCAAATCAAAAAACTCACGTTTCATCAAAAATTGCAAACGAAACATGAGTTTTTTATAATGTGTATTCATCAGACAAATCTAAAATATATTATACACCCCACTGCTTTTTTAATTTTCTTCTCACCACCAAAAAGCAGATGATATGCACCGATAAGGTCAAGGTCCATGAAATCGGATATGCAAAATACACCGTATCAATCGTATGAAAACGCTCTATCCGGAAAAATATTGAAATCCATGCAATTCGGAATGCACATGCACCAAGCAGCGATACAATCATCGGCATTACAGAATATCCAAGTCCATGAATTGCACCTACCATACAATCCATCAAACCACACAATGCATAGCTGGATGCAATAATAGACAAACGTTTGATTCCCGCCTGCCGGGAGACCAATTTGTAAAATGCGTAAAAAAATACTTTTATCAACTCCCAAATACTGCGGCTGTAAACGTATCAAACTCTCCTCCCTCATCAGGCACCGTATTATAAAAAATGCCGATATCGTTTGTGAAATAATCGTCGCCAACGCTACCCCTGCCACATCCATATGAAATCCTACTACAAAAATAAAATTTAATACGACATTTACCACTCCTGAGAAAGTCAGATAATAAAGTGGCCGCTTCGTATCACCTACTCCTCTTAAAATCGCAGCCCCAAAATTATACAGCATTACAGAAGGCATTCCTAAAAAATAAATTTTCAAATACAAGGCTGCCAAGTCAATCACCTCAGCAGGACTCTGCATCCAAATTAACAACTGTTTTGCTGCAAAAAAAGCCCACAACTGCTAATATTACACCGCCAATTCCACTTATCGTAATTGCCGTATGTACGGTTTTGCGAATCTCATCCTCCTGCTTTGCCGCAAAATAACGTGCAACTAAAACATTTGCTCCCACAGACATCCCTATAAAGACATTTGTCAACAAATTAATAATTGAACCATTAGAACCAACTGCCGCTAGCGAATGCTCTCCTGCATACCTTCCTACTACAATCACATCTGCCGCATTAAAAAACAACTGCAATACACTCGATGCCATTAATGGTAATGCAAACAATAATAATTTTTTTAAAATAGAACCTTCACATAAATCCATTGTATAACTTTTCGTTTTTGCTTGTGCTGACATTTTTACCTCTTTACAAGAATTCCACCTAAAATGACTCCCTGTACCGATAAATCTTCTTTCTTCAAAAGTACACAATCTCCATATTTTCCTGTTTCAATACTGCCGCATACTTTTTCCATACCTATCGATTTTGCAGGATTATAGGATGCACAACGCACTGCTGTTTCTAATGGAATTCCCATCTTCACAACGGTTTTCATACAATCCATTAAATTTGTTGCAGAACCTGCAATCGTGCCATCTGATAAAACAGCTAATTTTCCTTCTAATGTAAAGAAAAGTCCGCCTAATTCATACGTTCCATCCGGCATTCCTGCTGCTCTTACGGTATCACTGATTAAAACGACACGCTCTTTTCCAAACAACTGAAATACGACACGAACAGCAGAATCATCCACATGAATTCCATCACCAATTAATTCAGGCATAACGTGCTTTGCATCATAAGCTGCACCAAATACTCCCGGACTTCGATGACTAAATCCTGACATCCCATTAAAAAAATGTGTCACATGATTTACGCCCATTTCAAACCCTTTAGAAGCTTCTGTATAACCTGCTGCTGTATGACCTGCCGAAATATTCACCTTCTCTGCCAGCTCTTTAATAAACGCTTCAGCACCTTCTACTTCAGGTGCGATCGTAATCAGCTTTACTAAACCTTCTGCCGCATTTTGAAGTCTTTCAAACATTTCCACATTTGGTTTTTGAATATATGCTGGATTTTGCGCACCTTTTTTCTCCATTGAAATAAAAGGTCCTTCCAAATGTATTCCACAAAGCCTTGCCCCTGTTTTGACTTTCTCTAAATCACTTAATTTTTCATAATTTTTCACATAGGAAGCAGCATTGCCCACAATCTTACAAAGTTCTTCTTCCGGCAATGTCATGGAAGCCGGACAAATAGAGGTAATTCCATTCTCTAATTCATACTGTGCAATCCTTTTCATTCCCTCTTGCGTTCCATCCGAAAAATCTTCTCCTAAAGCTCCATGAAAATGAACATCTACAAGTCCTGGTATCACATAACAGCCCGTTCCATCTATTACTTCGCCCTCATTCGTATACTGTTCTTCTTCCACAAAATATCCATTTTCAATATAAATATCTTTTTCTACGAAGCCCTGTTCCATAGAAAATACGGATGCATTTTTTATCTGCATAGTTCACCCTCCCCAAAG
>CAYMHX010000337.1:0-2348 GCA_964390325.1 uncultured Roseburia sp.
TCCGTCCGTCTCTGCATCGCCGCACTCTTTTCCTCCGAAAACCCTTCCGTTGCCTCTGGTGTAAAAATGGTCTTAAACGTCAACAGTAAGATTTTCAAATCCAATAACAATGACTGGTTTTCTATGTACATCAAATCCAATCTCAACTTGTCATAAGCCGAAGTATTGTATTTTCCATAAATCTGTGCATATCCTGTTAATCCGCCGTTTACACGCATTCTATAAGCAAATTCCGGAAGTTCTTTGGAATATTCCTCTACATGCTCTACTCGTTCCGGTCTCGGACCGACAAAGCTCATATCTCCCTTTAAGATATTTAAAAGCTGAGGAAGTTCATCAATTCTGGTTGCACGAATGATTTTTCCCACTTTTGTAATACGCGGGTCATTTCCTGTACAGGGTGTCACTCCTGCTTTTTCTGCATCTACAATCATGCTTCGGAATTTTAAAATTTCAAAAACTTTTCCATCTTTTGTACAGCGTTTCTGTTTAAAGAATACCGGTCCATGGTCTTCGATTTTAATTGCTGCCATTGTAACAAGCAGAATCGGAGAAACTAAAATCAATAACACCAGTGAAATAGCCATATCAAAAAATTTCTTTCCAAAATAACCACTTTTGTATTCATATTTCAGTAATGGTGTATCTAACAAACTCTTAGTAGATGCCCCCTGACAAATGATGTCTTCGACTCTTGGCGTAAAGTACAGATTCTTTTTCAATTCGGTACAGCGTTTCATAAACTGCCCACGTTTTTCTTCTGATACTTCATATAAAATCACCACTTCGCATTGTTTCAAAAGTGTTTCTAACCTTTCATCCGCAATACGGTCATATTCCACATGAATCACTTGGAATAAATGTTTATATTTTTCTAACAGACGATTTACAAACTGTTCGGCAAGCACTTCACTTGCCCTTTTTCCATATAAAATCAGCGTTTTCTTTGGCGTAATATGCGATATCATATATCGTTTCACCATAGTTACAATCAGAATGGTGCCTGCTATCTGAAGTACCGCTGCTGCCAGTCCCGGAAAGATATTGACATACTGGTTATAAACTAAACAACATTCTGCATATAAAATGGCATCTGCAATACCAAAAGAAATCGTCTGGCCAAATACGACATCCCAAATAGAATTAGATGCAATTCGAAATGCCTGATACAGATTGCAAAATGCACTGTATATAATGAAATGAACCAGACAGGAAATCACTCCTCCCGGCAGCCAAAATTTATCAAATGCAAATGTGTTGTAATAAAAAAACCATATGAGTGCGAATAGTCCCACGTTCCATATAGTAATCAGAAATTTCCCTGTATTTGTAATGTTTTTATTTTCCATAACATTCCTCTCCACGTACTTTTCTGGGATTCCTCTCCCTCGAACATATTTTCTCCATTTTAGACCGAAACGGTCTAAAATTATTTAAAAATAAAATGGCAATTCTGCCATTCTTTTTTATTCCCAAATCATTCCGATTGCATCAAGCTGTCGGATACGTTCTTCCGTCAATTTTCGATTAGAAGATTCAGGTACTTTTCTTGCAAGACGTACTGCATACAGCCATTTGCCGAGTGCCTCTCCGTTCATGCAATAAGTGGAAGATACTTTCAAATCCCCATGCTCTTTATAATAAAGCTCCGCTAACGCATACCATTTCTGCCAGCGGTCTTCATATCTGTTTGTCCACTGCACACCAAGTACTTCTAATTTCTGCATCTGTTCTCGTGTCAGTGGCACTGCATTTTTCTTTCCATGAAATGTATTTTTCTGATTACGAAGCCATGTTGTTAAACAGTTTCCGTTTCCATCTACATAGTCATATGGCATATCCAAATCGCCATGCATTTCATAATATGCTGCAACCGCTTCATAACTTTTATTCCAACGGTACTCCCGCACATCCCAAATCATGCCTATTCTGTCCAACATTTGTTTTCGTCTAGGCTCTAATTTTCCTTTTTTGTAAGCAGTACGGGTATTGCTTACCCATCTGCCCAAAGCGTAGCCTTCTTCTGTCTGATAATTGATATTAACATCGGTATCACCGTAGGCATTCCGATATGTTTCCAATGCCATAAATCCCTCTTTGAACTTCTGTTCTAAGCTATTTTCCCAGTCCATTCCAATGTCTTCCAGTTTTCGTATCTGTTCCTCATTCAGAATACCGACTACTTTTCCTGCATACACCCTTCTTTGTGTAGCAAGCCACATTCCAAGATTTAAACCCTGTTCCGTGACATATTTTTTCTGCATTTTTAAATTACTGTGTTTTTCAAAATATTTTTTTGCTTCTATATAATAGGTGTTCCATGACACATTTAAGCTGTCCGTCAAAGC
>CAYMHX010000338.1:0-2346 GCA_964390325.1 uncultured Roseburia sp.
TGGAATTCCCGGAAGGAAAATTAAGCATCAAATCTACAATCGGTCAGATTTACAAGAACGAAGAAGCTTGGGCATTCTTCTCAGAAATGACAGGCGGAAGACTTGGTCCGGATATGCCAATGTGGGGCATGATGGAAAACTTCCAGGTAGAAATGATGATGACAATGCAGGGACAGGTTCCAGAAAGTGCATTAAAAGCATTGAACAAGAAGTTAAACGCATTTGACGTAGTTGAATAATCAACAAAAAACAATTTCAGCCTGCGGTTTAAAAGCCGCAGGCTGAAATTTTAAGATTATAATAAATGGATTTTTACATCGTAATTATGAATGTACTGAAGAATTACGGATGATTAATGAATGGATTTATCCATTATTAAAATATGATTAAATAACCATTTTGCAAGGAATTCTAATACATCCTGTAAATATTCCTGCTGATGATTGTCTAAGTCTTCTAATTGTTCAAAATTAATATCGACCAATTTTTCAATAAAAGCATTGTGAGCACGGCGCTGTGCATCAATATCTGCATAATTGATTTTTTCCATATAGTTTTCTTCGTCTTGGAAGTGCATTTCTGTATAGTTTTTCAATTCAGTTAAAATCCGCATGATTTCGTCATATTTATCAAACATAAGGTCATCATTTACGAGTTTATGTACTTCGTTTACCAATGCAAAAAGCTGGCGATGTTCATCATCAATTAATTTAATGCCGGTTAAGTATTCATTTGAAAATACATAGGCTTCTTTTGGGGCATTGAGTTCTTCTGTTTTCTTAAATTTTCCAATTAAAACATCACTGCCTAGGATATGACGGTAGAGCCATTTTGCTAAAAAAGTAAGAAGCTCTTTCGTTGTGTCAATGGTAAGTTCAGTAGAAAATAGCATAGAAGTTACCTTATTGCGAAAAGCTTCATGTTCTCTTTTCTGACGTTCTAACTCAGGGTCATCAATTTCTTCCATATAAGCTTCTTCGTGAGCAAAGTGAATGATAGCATATTCGTAAAGTTCATTTAAAAGCTTTTTTGTAATATTTGCAATGTCAGCATTTGGTACGTGTAATGCAGCGTTGGTATTATTTAATAGTTCAAATAAGTGTTCATGTTCCTTATCAATTTCAGGAATACCGATAAGGCAGTCATTTGTAAACTGGTACATAAAATCCTCCTGTGTATGATTTTCTTAAAATGAGGGTATTTCGTAATTATAATTAACTTTTATAAAGGTTAGTTGTTTAAAATGATAAAAGTATCATAGTTACGATAATTGTATTTGAATGTTTTAGATAGATTATATCATAAATATGAAAAATGTGATACTAAAGTTTTGAATTTGGTTTTGAATCGTAGGAAATTTAGTTACTGTTCACTCAGCAGCTAATCACTTGCTGATTTGCTGCGTAAGAAAGTGATTCAGGTGTGAATACTGTCCTATGGACAGCTTAGACTCTTTTTGCACAGCAAAACTTTAAATGAGTCTGGGAATCGTTACTTTTTACGAGGTACGAGTGAATAGTAACAAATGTAATAAATTTTAGAGGAAATAAGGGTTTGGGGATAAAATTAGTAAGAAAAAAGGATTGAAAATTTGAAAGACTTGACGTATCATAACAAAATAGATGTGGAAACGTTACCATTTATATTAGATTTATATTTATATTTAATTAACAAGATTTTAACAATCTTATGTTAAACTGAATATAATTTAAGAATTAAAGTTTATTAAAGGGAGTATTCGTAGGAGGATAGGTATGTACCCAATCGTAAGAAAAGAAAAACTTGCAGAAAATATTTATTTAATGGAAGTAAAAGCACCTCGTGTTGCACAGTACTGTCAGGCGGGGCAGTTTGTAATTGTAAGAATTGATGAAGTAGGAGAACGAATTCCATTGACAATTTGTGATTATAATAGAGAAGAAAATACAATTACAATTGTACTTCAAGTGGTAGGTGCATCGACAAAACGAATGATAGATTTAGAAGTAGGGGATGCCTTTTTGGATTTTGTTGGACCGCTTGGCTGTGAGTCTGATTTAGTGCATGAAAAAGCGGAGGAATTGCAACAGAAAAGAATTTTATTTGTTGCAGGAGGAGTTGGTGCGGCACCGGTTTATCCACAGGTGAAATGGTTACATGAACAGGGAGTAGACTGTGATGTGATTATGGGAGCAAGAAATAAAGAATTATTGATTTTAGAAGAAGAAATGCGTGCTGTATGTAAAAATTTATACATAACAACGGATGATGGTTCGTATGGCTTTAAAGGAACTGTTACCGCAAAGTTACAAGAACTTTGGGATAATGGAGTACGTTATGACCATTGCGTAGCAATTGGACCAATGA
>CAYMHX010000339.1:0-2342 GCA_964390325.1 uncultured Roseburia sp.
ACGGCGTTCCCTCTATCAGCTCAAATGCCAGAATCTTTATGCGAGCATAAGATTCTGGCACTTTGGCTGATATGTGAACTGTAAGCTAAATAGCCTATATAATCGTTCCTCCTCCAGCAACATATTCTCCATCATAAAATACCACAGCCTGACCAGGTGTAACTGCTCTTACCGGTTCTTTAAATTCACAGCAAATTTCATCTTCTCCAGTTCTTGTAATCTTACACATTGTTCCTGTATGTGAATAACGGATTTTTGCCTTTAATTCCATTCCATCAGTAAATTCCGAAACTGCCATCGGATTTAAACGATTTGCATAAAGCTTTGTCGTAAATACGTCTTCATTTGTTCCCAAAACAACCTCATTCGTCTTTGGTCTAATTTCTGTTACAAATACCGGTGTTCCTAATGCAATTCCTAATCCTTTCCGCTGTCCGATCGTATAATGTGTAATTCCTTTATGCTGTCCAAGTACTTCGCCTGTTGTCGATACAAAATTCCCAACTGGAGGCACAAGTTCCTTTGCCTGTTTTTCAATAAATGCAGCATAATCATCATCTGGTATAAAACAAATTTCCATGCTATCTTTTTTCTGTGCTACATTTAAACCTATTTCTGCTGCAATTTTTCTTATTTCATCCTTGGTATATGCACCCACAGGCATAATAGTATGTGCTAACTGTTCCTGTTTTAAATTATAAAGTGCATAGGTCTGGTCTTTTGCCGCAGTCACCGAATTACAGACCGCATACCGTCCATTTGGCAGTTTATCAATTCTCGCATAATGACCTGTTGCAATATATTCTGCTCCTACTTCTTTTGCATAACTAAGCAACGCTTCCCATTTCACAAATCGATTACACACCACACAAGGATTCGGTGTCCGTCCCTGTAAATATTCCGCTACAAAATAATTCATTACCTGCTCTCGAAATGTCTTCCGAAAATCAACCACATGATATTCTATTTCAAGACGTTTGGCCACTGCTTTTGCATCTTTTATCATTGCAAGCTCGCTTCCGTCTTCTTCTCTATCTGTCCAAGTCTGCATGGTGACCCCTATCACCTCATACCCCTCTTTTTTCAATAAATAAGCTGCCACTGAGGAGTCTACTCCCCCTGACATTCCAATTACAACCTTTTTTGCCATAAAATCTTCTGCCTTTCTCTTATAATAAGAAAAGAAATTATTATTTCTTTTTCAAAATAATAATTTCTTTTCCTAAAATAACACGCTTTCTCTAAATTTTCAATCTATTTATACTCAATTCCTTAAATTCCCTCTGTATAAATAGTACCTGTATTATAATTATTGTTATAAGTACCTGTATTTGTATAAGTATTCGACTTAGAAGCCTCATACTCTGCATAATAGGAAACCATAGAAGCCTGTGTCTTCGTCTGTCCTACAAATCCAGAATCTGTATGAAATACTTTTTTTACATCTTCTATATCTGCCGCTTTAAAAGCATTCTCATCAACCTTTAGCTTATTATCATCACCAATCGTAATGCCGATTTTATTTAAAGAAGTTTCATTGTATCCTGTAATACGAACCATACGGTCTGCTGCACTTGTAACATTCTGTGATTTCGCTCCTGCTGTACTATCCAATAAGGCATTATAATCTGTCACAAATTCACTTACAGCCTTATAAATCTTATCTGTATCATATTTTTCTGTTACATTACCATCTTTGTCTGTTACTTCTGAAGCTGTAAATAAAGAAGACTTTCCTTCTTTTAATAAAGTATCTATCGATGCACTTAACTCATCTGAAGCACTTTCAATCTTAGATAAGGTATCTGCTGAATCTTTTGAAGTAGAGGTTGAAGTTGATGAAATCTTTGTATCTGTCGTAGATTCTGTTTTCTCTTCTTCTTCGTCATCCGTCTCCTTGTTTACAATTTTCTTTACTTCATCTGACGAATCAATACTATAATAAGATTTTAATAATTTATGATAAGAACCATTCCGAATGGTTGCATAATCCGTTAAATTAATACCAAAAACACCTGACATATAATTATTAGAACTTCCCGAACGATTTAAGCTTGAAAATAATACATTTAAAGAAGATGAATCATAACCTGAAATTGTTGCCATACCCATTACCTCCTTGTTCTTTTAAAAAACTACTTCCCTATAAAAATCTCTATTCATAACTATTCCTTATCTTTATAGTTACAATTATAACATAAATTCCATTATAATTTATGCAATAACTATTTTTCTACTTATAGTCTAACATATTTTTCCTTTTTTTACAATAGTAACGATGTTACTGTTCACACGTCAGCCAAACACTTGCTGTTTGGCTGCGTAAGAACATGATTCAGGGG
>CAYMHX010000340.1:0-2325 GCA_964390325.1 uncultured Roseburia sp.
CATAAGATTCCGGCACTTTGGCTGATATGTGAACTGTAAGCTAAATAGCGATATAGTAACAGAATATGAAAGGCTTCATATAATAAAAATGAAGGGAGCGTAATTTTTTATGGAAAGACAAATCATACTTCTCATTAGTGATATGCGACAGGTATATCTGGCTGAAATTCTTACAAAACGAGGCAATCATGTACGCTGCCTGGATATTAGAAATCAAGATACAATTGAAGAACAGTTGGCAAAACTGAAGGCATTTTTAAATGAGGCAGACGTATTAATACTTCCAATTCCTGTTTCTAAAGGAATTTCACAGGAAGACTTAAATGAAATATTAAATAAATATGTGAAAAATGATACTCTCGTGATGGGGGGATGTTTTTTAGAAGAACAGCAGAAGCTTCTTAAGGATAGAGGCATTTCTTATTTGGATTTTATGGAGGATGAGGTGGTAACTGAGGAAAATGCAGTTGCTACAGCAGAAGGGGCAATTGCTGAATTGGTGAGAAATTGTCCGTATAATATCGAAGGCTCGAAGGTTATTGTAACAGGTTATGGATGCTGTGGGAAAGCGATTGCAAAAAAGCTGGCTGCTATGGGAGCAAGAGTAACGGTTCTTGCAAGGCGCAGTGAAGTGCGTAAGCAGGCAAAGGCAGATGGTTTTTATGCAGTGGATTTTGCATTTGGACCAGAAGAATCTATGGGAACAGTAATGTTAGTAAATACTGTACCGGCACCTGTTGTGACAAGACTTTTAATTCGTGAGCTTCCAAGGGATGCTTATATTTTAGATATTGCTTCTTATCCGGGAGGAACAGATTTTGACTGTGCAAAGGAAAGTGGAATTGCAGCCGATTTGGTATTAGGAATCCCTGGACGCTTTTCACCGAAGGCAAGTGCTTATATTTTGGCACGAGCAATGGAGAGATTTACGCTCGGTGATAGTAGTAAATGAAAGGGTGTAATATATGGATTTTTCAAAATATAATATTGGTGTTGGAATTACAGGTTCGTTTTGTACATTTGCAAGAACCAGAAAAGAAATTCAAAGATTAGTCGATTTAGGCGCAAATGTGATTCCGATTTTTTCTTTTAATTCTCAAACTTGTGATACCCGTTTTGGCAGTGCAAAAGAGTATACAGAAGGGATTTGTGAGATAACAGGGAATGAAGGAATTTGTACGATTTGTGATGCAGAGCCGATTGGACCAAATAATTTTTTAGATATTATGGTGATTGCACCATGTACGGGAAATACAGCAGCAAAGCTTTGTAATGGGATTACAGATACCCCTGTTTTAATGGCAGCAAAGGCGCATATGCGAAACGGAAAACCATTAGTAATTTCTATTTCTACGAATGATGCAATGGGAGTGAATTTTAAAAATATTGGAATGCTGATTAATATGAAAAATATTTATTTTGTACCATTTGGGCAGGATAATTATAAGAGTAAACCAAATTCGTTGATTGCAAAAATGGATTTATTACCGGAGACTATTGAAATGGCATTAGAAGGAAAACAGCTTCAACCGGTATTACAGAACCCGAATTTATAAATCGCAGGTATTTATGCAGAGTGAAAGCAACTTTTAAAAAAGCAGGTGTCTAAAGTTTAGATTAATGAAGAATAATAGGGAAAAGTATTAGAAACAATACTTTTCCCTAAATTTTTACATTGTAATTATGCGGTACGGATTTTTGCATATTTGGCGAAGTTTTTATTGCCGAATATTAGAGAAAGATTTAAGCATTTTTTGATGCTTCCAATGCTTCGCGACAGGCTCTTGCAAGCTGGTCACCACAGGAAGTGCCGCGTCCACGGCAAGAAATGCCCTTAATACGGGCTTCTACTTCTTCAACGGTAAGACCTTCTACTAATTTCGGAATTGCCTGTAAATTACCGTGGCAGCCGCCTGTGAATACTACATTGTGTACAATGTTTCCGTCTAATTCTAATTCAATAAGTGTGGAACAGGTTCCTCTTGTTTTGTATGTATATTTCATAAAATCTCCATTCTACGCATCTTTTTATATTTTTCTTGTAACATTTAATATTTTTATCGTTATAGTTTTTGTCTGCTGATGCGTAAGCAGTCTGAACATCTTATCAAATGTTAGTATACAGAGCAAATTTAAAATAAGCAAGACTGAATGCGGAATTTTTGTTAATAAAAAATTCATAAATCGTTACATACTATTTCTTGAGATAAATTGGAAAAAGTGTTATAATAAGCGTCTGTATAGACTTTAAAGACATGACGTAATGATTTAATCTATATAGGCGGTGATTGAAAATCACGCCTGCGCCACACGCGGTCACGAAGT
>CAYMHX010000341.1:0-2308 GCA_964390325.1 uncultured Roseburia sp.
CAACGGGAAAGCGACGAAGTCGCCTTTGCGAATGGCGTGGGCTGAACTGTTACTTGTGAAACTTTTAACGTTACTGTTCACTCCATAACCAGCAACGATTGATTTCTGCATACAAATTCGCTTCGCGAAGCAGAAATCAACTCTTGAATCACTTTCTCCCCACGTCAATCAGCAAGTGATTGGCGTGGGTGTGAAAAGTAACCTTTTAACAGTTTTTTCTTGTCCCGAAGTTCTTTAAAAAACTGCGATAACATTTCCGAACATTCTTCCTGCAAGACCCCTTTTTCAATTTCTACCTGATGATTAAATTCTGCCATTTGAAGTAAATTGATTACTGACCCTGCACAGCCAGCCTTTGGATTCATACTGGCAATCACTACTTTTTTCATACGACTTTGTACAATGGCTCCTGCACACATTTGACAAGGCTCTAGTGTCACATACATCGTACAATCTTCTAAACGCCAGTCACCTGTTTTTTTACTCGCTTTTTTAATTGCAGAAAGCTCTGCGTGTGCAAGTGTATTTCCTTCGGTGTTTCTTCTGTTATAACCTCTTGCAATGATTTTTTCATTTTGAACAATCACACAACCGATTGGAACTTCGTCCAATGCATAGGCTTTTTTTGCTTCTTTTATGGCAGATTTCATGTATTTTTCATCTATTGTTAATTTTTTTCCCATAATTTCAACCTTTTCCTCTTTTCCAATTTTCTTCTTTATGTTATTTTATGTTAAATATAATCCATAATAGAAAGGTTTTCAATTACTATGTCTTCTCATCAGAATTTTTCTATGGTTTATGAAACCCAACGCCTAATTTTAAAAATTTTAACTCCTGATTATGCTCAGGCAGTATGTAACTTTTTATATAAAAACCAAAGTTCTTTTGAACCTTATGAACCATTCCCTGCTGTCAATTATTATACAGAGGACTACCAAAATGCTCTTTTAAGTGCAGAACTAAAACTGGCACTTCAGACAAAAACGATTCGCTATTATGTCTTTTTAAAAGAAGCTCCTAATACCATTATCGGCACCGTTTGTCTGCATAACATTCAATTCGCTTCTCACTCAAGCTGTGAAATCGGCTATCGCTTTGACATTGATTATAGGCACAAAGGTTATGCCACAGAGGCTGTTGCCATGACAGCTTCCATTGCATTTGCCGCACTGGGACTTCATCGAGTTTACGCAAGAGTGATGCCTGATAATACTGCTTCTATTAAATTGCTGAAAAATTTGTATTTTGAAGAAGAAGGATTGGAACGGGAATGCCTTTGTATCCAAGGAAAGTGGCAAGACCATCTTCGTTTTGCTCTTGTAAACTACAAATAAAAATTTAATTTAATACCTGATACCAAATGCCCTGCTGACCACTGGTATAGCTTTCCAAGAACTGTTCTTCTAATGGAATATTTTCTCGTTCTACTTCTATCAAGGGCAAGAATCCTGCAAAGCCAAAAATAGATGCCATAACCCGCTCCTGTCTTTCATAGACTCCCGGAACTCCTAAAAACCAATTTCCGTCCGTAAGTTTTCCAAACAACAAGTGACGGTAATTAAAAAATCCATGCAGCAGAAAACTGTTATTTCCCAAGCCCCAATACTTCTTTGGAAATTCTCGCAAATCATTTAGTTCCATTTGTAATGCCTGCACATTCTTTCCGATTTTGATACACTCTCGTCCTTTTTTCATTGCATGCCAAATATCCTCCATTGTATCAGATGGAAATATATTTTGGACTGGGATTTCCATTGTATAAATTGGTTTTTGTTCTGACTCTGATATTTCTATTCTATCTTCTTTTATTTCCTGTTGTTGTGGTATTTCTTCTCCATATAACACAAATTGCATTTTTTCAATTTTTACATCTTTCCAAAAACTCATATGTTTTTGTCCGTTAGCATCTGTTACACCGATACCATCAATTTTATCAAAAGGAATTTGTGTATTATCTAATGCTTCTGTTTGAAACAGAAATTTTCCTATTCCTCTCCCATTTTCGATTTGGATTTCTCCAATTGGAAGCTCGATAATTGCTTGCTCCTGCACCAAAAGAAATGTCACTCTGCCTGTTCCAAAAACGCCGCTACTGATAAAATGAATTTCTATTCTTCCATCTTTTCCTTTTGTTTCTACCTTTGCATAGCCTGCATTATTTCTTTTTTCATCGTTTTCATAGGTGTATATATATGTAATAAAACGCTGGATTCCTATCATACCTAACCTCATTTCTACATTTTTTAGTAACTATATATTCGGCGATTAAAAACTTCGCCTCATATATAGACCCTCCGGGGGATGC
>CAYMHX010000342.1:0-2301 GCA_964390325.1 uncultured Roseburia sp.
GTAGTGAATATATAGAAGATAAATAAGGCGGTAAGGGATTATGGAAAAGAGAGAGTCTGGAAACGGGAAAAGAAAATTATATATGATACTTACAGTGCTGTTTTGTATGGGTTTTGTTGTAAGTATTGTTTTTTTCATTCGTGGAGAAATGGTGAAAAAAGCTGCCAATGACCAATATCAAGAACTTGCCGAATCGGTTTTAAAAACGGAACAGACAGTAACGGAAAAGCCTATTTCTGAGACGGAAAAATTAGGTGGATTAATAGAGCTTGGAATTAGCATTCCTGAGCTGGAACTGGACTGGAAGGTGTTAGAAAAACAAAATGGGGATATTTATTCTTGGATTTATATTCCTGGGACAAATGTAAATTATCCTGTTTTACAGCATGAAACAGAAAATGATTATTATTTAGACCGAAATTTAGACCATAGTCAAGGTCTTCCGGGTTGTATTTATACACAGAAATTAAATGCTATGGATTATTCGGACCGAAATACAGTTCTTTATGGACACAATATGAAGGACGGTACAATGTTTAAAACGTTGCACAATTATTCGGACAGAGCTTTTTTTGATGAAAATCGTTATATCTATATTTATACACAAGAAAAGGTGTTAGCTTATGAAATTTATGGGGCATGTGAAGTTTCGAATGCCCATTTATTATACAAATATGATTTTACTACAAATGACGGCGTGACAGAATTTTTAGGTGATTTGGCGGCAGAGAGAGGGATGAGCAATCAAATTGCAGAAGAATTGGAAGTGACAGAGGATGCAAAGGTAATTACCCTTTCTACTTGTATTAGCAGTAAACCAAATCACAGGTGGATTGTAGTAGGGGTGCTTTTAGGAACAGAGGAGTTATAGAAGTTGTGGAAGTAACAAAAGAAAGAGCAAAGAGGAAACAAGATTATAGTATATTCAAGCATTTTGACTTTTTGATGTTGGATTTTATCTGTATTGAAGCTGTTTTTTTGGTGGCTTGTCAGGTGCGGTTTCAAACTTTTTTTGGATTGCAGGATAAATACTTTTTTATGGCAGGGATTATCTGTGCAGCATTTGTAGTGATTGTTATGTTTTGGAATATTTATTCGGGGATTTTACGAAGAAATTTTTGGAGTGAAGTAAGAAGTGTCTTTGCTTTGATTGCGGGGATTTTTGTTTCGTTGACGATGTATTGTTTTATATCCAAATCGACGGAAGATTATTCACGAGCTGTACTGTTGTTATTTGTTACCTGTGCATTGCCAGTGACATTGTTTACAAGGCTAATTAGAAAAGAAAGGGTACGCAGACAGATACGAAAAAATCAAGGAGAAAATCTGATTTTCATCCATGAAAAGGATGCGGAACGGAGGATTCGTTATTTTACAAATAAGGCAGAATCGGGACTGATTGCGACTGGAATTATTACATATGACAAGTGCGATAAAGAAGAAATCTGTGGGGTTCCAGTGGTCGCTTATCGGGAAAATTTTCGGGAATATGTGGAAAGTCATCAGATAAATTGTGTGTTTTTTCATTTGCAGGGTGCTTATATGAACGAATACATTGACTATTTAATAAGGAAGAAAATCGTAGTTTATCGGATTCTTAGAAACTTAGAAAAGAGTTCTTATCGGTATAGTGTGTCGGAGATGAACGGGTATAAAACCTTGTGTATTCGTGAAAAAGAAAAGTCGCTGGGATTTGTAATGTTAAAGCGCTTACAGGATATTGTGGTGTCATTGGCAGCGATTCTTTTGACTTTGCCGATTACGGTGTTAGTGGCGGTGGCGATAAAGCTAGAAGATGGTGGACCGATTTTTTATGTTTCTAAGCGGATGGGACAGTATGGGAAGGAATTTTGCATTTATAAATTTAGAAGTATGAAGGTGAATGCGGATAAATTGGAGGATATATTAAGTCCCGAAGAATTGGAACGATATTATAAGGAATATAAGTTAGATAATGACCCGCGTATTACGAAGGTGGGGAATTTTATTCGGAAGCATAGTATTGATGAATTACCACAGTTTCTCAATATTCTAAAAGGTGATATGGCGATGATAGGTCCCAGACCGATTTTGCGAAAGGAACTAGAGGAGAATTATCCTGATAATAAGGAATTGCTGCTTAGCTTAAAACCGGGGCTGACGGGATATTGGCAGGCATTTGGGAGAAATAATGTGACGTATCAGTCGGGGGAGAGGCAGGCCATGGAGTTGTATTATATCGAGCATTTCTCAGGGGCGTTGGATATGAAGATTATTTTGAAGACGATAGAAGTGGTGTTTACAGCTGAAGGGGCGCAGTAG
>CAYMHX010000343.1:0-2296 GCA_964390325.1 uncultured Roseburia sp.
TTTTGTAATGAACTTATGGAATATGGATTCATAATGAACTCCTTTCATGAGAATTTTAATTTTGGTAAACATCCGAATATTTGAAATTAAAAATTTTTTAAAGTAGGCATTGAATAAACGTTTAAAATTCAACTTAGTAATAATGAAATCATTATTATCAAATTGAATTTATTTTGCTGATTACATAGAAATAATAACATAAAGCGAAAACAAAGGCAAATAAAATCGCTTGACATAAGAAGTGATATGATTTAGTATGTTTATATAGTCAAGCGAGATGAGGATACATAAAATAACTTGACCAAGAAGGGAGAAGTTTATGATGAAAACTAACTACATGATGACAGCAGAGGAAGTTGCAGAAGAATTAGGTATTTCCAAAGGTCATGCGTACAAAATAGTTCAGGTTTTGAATCAGGAATTACAGGAGAGAGGATTTATTGTTGTAGCCGGAAAAGTACCGAGGGCATTTTGGGAAACAAAATTTTACAGTTATGCAACAAATCAGAGTTTGGCATAGGGAGGAAACAAGATGCCGGCATATAGAGATGAAGAAAGAAAAACGTGGACAGCTAATTTTCGTTATACAGATTGGATGGGAAAACAACAGAGAAAAGTAAAACGAGGATTTAAAACAAAGAAAGAAGCTCTTGCTTATGAAAATTCATTTAAAGCGACAGTAAATGCGAATATGGATATGACATTGGAGAATTTTGTAGTTGTGTATTTCAATGATAAAAAGGGCGAATTTAAGCATCGTACTGAGAAAAGTAAGAAATATATGATTGAAAGACACATTATTCCTTATCTTGGAACCAAAAAGATGAATGAAATTTCTCCGGCAGATATTTTGGCATGGTAAAAAAGAGTACTCGGAATCCTATCAAAGAATGCTTCAAAATCAGGTAACAGCATTATTCACACATGCAAACAAAATATACAATCTTACAAACAATCCATGTCAAAAAGTAAAGAAAATTGGTAAATCCGATGTACGAAGATTGAATTTTTGGACATATGATGAATACAAGCAGTTTATTGATACCTTTGAGTCAGGAGAACGTGGATTTGTTATGTTTGAGATTTTATTTTGGACAGGCTGCAGAGAGGGCGAAATGCTTGCGTTGGAAAAAGAAGATATTGATTTTGAAAGCAATCAGATCCATATTCGAAAGACTTACTACAGAGATGGTGGTCAGGATTATATTACATCACCTAAAACGGAAGAATCGATAAGAACGATTGATATTCAGGTGTTTCTGAAAGAAGAAATCAAGACTTATTATGAGCGATTGTATGGTTATGAAGAAGATATGCGATTGTTTCCAGTAACAGCTCGTGCAGTAGAAAAGCTGATGGAGCGACATATTGTTATGGCAGGAGTGCAAAAGATTGATGTGCATAGCTTGCGACATTCGGCAGTTGCATATTTAATCAAGCAAGGCATTCCGGCGATGATAATTAAGGAAAGATTGGGACACAAAGATATTCGTATTACATTAAATACATATGGACATTTGTATCCGAGTGAGCAGAAAAAAGTTGCAGAACTGATGGATAAATTAAATGTTACAAATCAAAATGCCCCTGCTGGTAACAAGGGCATTGAGCAGTAAGAAAAGCAGAGCCTTTCTATACCTAAGTGCAAAATAAGTATAACAAAGGCTCTGTCAAAAGTAAAGGTTGAATGCTTTATGTAATAAATGTATGGAACGAGAAATACAAGATGAATTTTAATGTGTTTATTATCAAGCATTAATGCGATAAAGAAGGTGACAGAGTGCGAAATTATTCGACTGGAAATAGAATTGTGGATGAAGTCGGAGAAATGAGTTTTGTAGGAAATATCATTCCGGATGCATGGTATCACACGATAACCAAAGAGAATGGACATGCCAATTTAAATGCAATCGTTTTATTATCGGAAATTGTCTATTGGTATCGACCAACAGAAATGAAAGATGAATTATCCGGTAGATTGACAAGTATGAAGAAAAAATTTAGGGATGATTTATTACAGAAAGATTATCAGCAGATGGCAGAACATCACGGAATGAGCAAGATTCAAGTTATAAATGCAATCAAGGAATTAGAAAAAATCGGAGTAATTAAACGAGTATTTCGAAATTTAAAAGTAAAAGGCAGATGTGTTAACAATGTGTTGTATATTCAGTTAAATCCACAGAAGTTGAGGGAGCTGACTTATCCGAAAGAAGGTAAAGAACAGAGCATCCCTATTTTAAAAGAGGGAGGGGGCAATATAGAAATAGGGATACTCCCGATTTTAAACGAGGCA
>CAYMHX010000344.1:0-2261 GCA_964390325.1 uncultured Roseburia sp.
TTACCTTTCTTTCTCATAACTAAATTCCTTTCATTTGTTATTTTATATTAACTGCTGGAGCAGTGAATACCGTTTAATTTGGCAAATATCCAGCGTGTTCACTTGATGGTATGTTGTAAGATTGCTCTGCACTAAACCATGCATAAGTATTTTCGTTTCGCGCAGTGCTGTTTACTGTACAGTCAAAGAAATAATGCTTACCGTCAAGATATATCATATTCCATGCGTGGTCTTGACCGGTCAAAATGCATACTGGTATATCTGCATAATCTAAGATTTCATAAAAATATTCTGCATATCCCTGACATACTATATTTTGAGTTTTAATAACACCAAACTTTGAAAATGCCAATTTGTGTGCAGGATTTCTTCTGTCATCTCGTGCTGCGTAATTATAACTGCACGAATGCGTCAAATAGTAATTTACTGCATTTATTAAATCATATGGATTATGATATTTTTGCCAATAATATTTTTGATGTTGGCGTAGCTGTTTGTAATTTTCAAAATCTTCTCCCACATCACAACCATCCGAAAAAAATTCTCTGGTATATATGCTTGAATATGCACAATCTTTGTTTTTGATGTAATCTCTTAAAACATCGAAAACAAAAAATTCTTTTTCCTTACCATATTTTATATAATAAAAATAATTAGAAACATCTATGCTGAACATATCGGGGTTTGTAACGCATTTAAGTTTGTACCCACCATCTTCCAATATATATATTTCTCCGTCTATACAATATGGATAATACCAAAACGAAGTTTTGACTGTATACATGCTTTGTGCTCTATCGTTATTGTAAGGCATAGCATTAAAGAGCTGATTTAAATTTACTTTTTTAATAATGTTGCCTGATTTTATATCCCGTATAACAAAGTAGTGCACCCAATCTGCTCCACCATTATTTATACACTCATCATATCCGATATATTTATCAGATACAACACTAAATTCGCGTACATCAGGGAAAAGATACTCTTTTTTTGTAAGTGTATCTAAATCGATTTCATATACTGCTGATGTCTCAATTCCCGTATCCCATTTATGTTCATAACTTGTCTGATAAGCATACACTTTATTTCCCTTGGAGGCTTTTACATGGTCTTCATTAAAATAATTTCTGCTTACTTCATCACCAATAGTAATTTTACCAGTTTTTAAATCATATCTTGCAAGGTTTCTTTTTATTCCGTCAAGGCTTTTGTAATATAATCCATTGTCATAATATGCCCAAACACTATATAGTTCGGGAGTATCAAACTCAGAAACAATATGAGTTTTTTTGTCTAATATATATCCGCCTTTATAACGAGAATTTTCTATAATACCCTCGCTTGCTTTTGGTATCATAACAGAGTCTCCCAAATCAAATACATGCCCCATTATTTGGTAAGAAAGCGGAATCCATTTTCTTTTGCCTGTTGATTTGTCAATAATTTCAATCCCATTATCATTACGCCCCCAACTGGCATTTCGCGGAACGGCATTATAAACAGCAACAGAATCTTCAATAACCGTAGTTGTAATTTGTGCATTTTCTTTTGTTGCACTGTTTTCCAATTTACAAATACGATTAACCATTGCAAGTGCTTCTGCCTTTGTAAGAGCTTTTTGGGGAGAGAAAAAATCTTTTTGCGTTCCCTTTACAATGCCTTGCTGAACACAATAATCAATTCCGGAAATTGCATAATCTGAAATTTCAGGTTCATCACGATAAAGTCTGACTGGTGCCATAGGAGAACCATGCATACGATAGACAATAGTAGCAAACTGTTCTCGTGTCAAAGTTCCTTTACCTTGAAATTCAGTATTAGAAACACCTTGAATCATTCCCAATGAATAAGCTGAAGCAATAGATGAACTATAAGCACTTCCTTGAATATCTGTAAAATTATTTGCTTTTTGTTCTATCACACTATCCGGATTTTGATATTTATACAAAGAAATTAATATATCGCAAATTTCTTCACGTAGAATAGGAGTGTCCGGGTTTTGAAAATGCACCTCATTAATAAAATTTTTTTCTTTCAATTCTGCAAATTCTGTATCATACCATGCAGCGTGAGAGCATATCGGAAAACAACAAAGTATAAAAATCATAACCGATAATATCTTTTTCATAAATAAATCCCTTTCATTTGCTATTATTTATAGTTCTATCTTGCTAAACTTTTTAATATTGTTTTAAAAAACATACTATTAAGTTGCAAAAGCAAACAATTTGATTGTATTATACCATATTTTAAAGTAAAAT
>CAYMHX010000345.1:0-2256 GCA_964390325.1 uncultured Roseburia sp.
AAAAAATCCAGTTTCAATAGAAATTGGATTTTTTGTTTTAAATATTTTTCAATTGTGAACATAAAATAGGGAATATCTACTTCATTTTCTCGTAATCTTTTGGCTAATTTTGAAATATTTATTGCTATACTTATTAATCCTATTTCTAAATCCACGTTTTTTAGACCTCTAAGCAGAAAACGCTTGAAGCCCATATTCCATTTTATTTGTCCAAATGTGCCTTCAGCATATCGAGCCCTATCTGAACGCATTTGTTTTCCTTTTGAAGATAATAAATTCTTTTTTACAACATTCTTATGTTTCCAAAGAGTTTTATTAAATTTTACTTGCCTGTTTCCTTTTGATTTTGTACAAATGTTTTTAACTTTACATTTACTACAATTTTCACATTCATATATCCCAGCTTCTTGTTCATATCCTGTTTCTGTTCTATTTATCTTTATTTGTATTAATTTCAATTTTTTCCCTTCTGGGCATATAAATTGATCATTAATTTCATCATAATTCATATTTTCTATTCTATATATTTGATTTTTGAAACTTCTTGTTTGCTCTTTATGAAATAATGGATATTTTACATAAGAATTTATTTTTTTCTTTTTTAAATATGTATAATTTTCTTCGTTTCCATATCCACTATCTGCGCATAAGTTTTTCGGAAGAGTTTTGTTTAGTCTTTCAAATCTTTCCATATGAGGTATTAATGTTCCGTTGTCGTTTCTATTTTGGTGTATACTCCAATTCAAGATAAATCCATTGTTTGTTCCGATTTGTACATTATATCCAGGTTTTAATTGACCATTTCTCATATGGTCTTCTTTCATATGCATAAACGTTGCATCATTATCTGTTTTTGAATAACTATTTCTGTTTTCTCCAATTATTTCTAATTGTTTATTATATTTTTTTAACCGTGGCAAATAGTCTGTAGTTATTTTTTTTACTACTTTTTTTAAACTTCGTTTTTTTTTACTTCTTTTGTATTATTTATTTTTTCTGATAATATTTTTGCATATTCTTCTAATTCATCTTCTGTAATTTCTTCCGGAATTGAAGGTTTATCTGGAAATATTTTGTCTTCTTCATTATTTAAATCTTCTATATTGTTCATTAATTCATGTACATTTTTTTGTAATTTTGTTCTATTCTTTTCAATTGCTGTTTTCCATCCAAATGTATATTTATTTGCGTTTGCTTCTATTTTAGTTCCATCAACAAAATAGTCTTCATAATCTATGTATCCTTTTTTCTTTAGTATTATTAATAGCTCTGTGAATACATCTTCTATTATTAATTTCATCTTGTCTTTTCTAAACTCATTTATTATATTTCTTGTTGGTTTATTTCCTCCTGCTAACCATATGAAATATATATCTGTTTTTACTGCTTCTGCTATTTTTCTTGATGAATACTGTCTTTTTACATATCCATACATTAAAATTTTTAACATCATTTTTGGATTATATGAGGTATTTCCTAGTGGCGAATATGTTTCTAATATCTTGTCTATTTTCATTTTTTCTACCACATCATTTACTACAAATGCTACGTTATTTGGATCTAACATACTTTTCCATTCCAATGGCATCATTAATTGATTTTGTTCATAATCCTTAAATTTCATACCCATCATCTCCTAATACTTATATATTCTACATTTTTATCTTTTTTCCTTTAAATTGCAAACAAAAAAACAGCTCTTACGAACTGTTTTTTTGTTTGGTGGATGTCTTTATTTCAGGACACCCTCTTTTGAGCGTGTTGACAAAGTATTGTTAGATGATAACTCTACCTGACAGGATATTTTCGAGATAATCAATAATTTGACAATCTCGAATCAAGCCTTGTTTGTTAAAATGCGTGATTGAAAACAATTCAACAAAGGTTCTTTTTTCAATGTCAAATGCAAAACCCATTTCACATCTTTTTTCTCCGTTTTCTTTGCGATATTCGGTCATATTGCAAAAAACATAAGTAGAGCGATCGATGTTTGGTAGGCATGAAACATATCCAAAGACTTGTTCGTTTTGTACAAGTTCAATTTCAAAAATACGATTCTTGTACAAAAAGTTGTAATGAAGTGATGAATGTTCATAATCAGCAGGATAAGTATCATCTGTAATTGTAGCTGTTGTTTTGTCGCACTCAACAGTTATTTCACCATAAAGATCTTCGAAACTAAATCTTAAAGGAATAATTTCAAAAATTGCTTTTAATGCATCGAAAAATCTTTCAGCGATTCCCATGGCGACAGGT